>DATMBC010000020.1 GCA_035559435.1 bacterium | reverse complement strand
CCGCCGTTTCGCTGTCATCTTGCATGGAGTGATGGCGCAGACCCCTGAGCCGGACAACGACGCCGCGTTGGTGGCGCAATCGCGCGCGGGCAACGCCGCCGCCTTTGAGCAATTGGTGCGGCGGCACTATCGCACCGCGTTTGCCGTGGCGCTGGCCATCTGCGGGTCGCGCGCCGATGCCGAGGATGTCTGTCAGGATGCGATCATCAAGGCGCTGGAAAAGCTCGACAGCTGCCGCGCGCCCGACCGGTTCGGGCCGTGGCTGTCGGAGATCGTTCGCAATCATGCGCTCAACGCGCTCGATCATGCGCGTGTGCGGCGCGCCGATCCGCTGGAGGATGACAGCGGCGCCGATGAGCGCACCCCCGACCGGAATCTCGAACGGCGCGAACTGGCCGGGCGCCTGGAACGCGCGCTGGCCACTTTGTCGCCGCGCGAGCGCGAAGTGGTGGTCCTGCATGATCTCGACGGCTGGAATCATCGCGCAATCAGCCGGATGATCGGCACCAGCGAAGTGATGTCGCGGCAGTTGCTGTTTACCGCGCGACGCGCCCTGCGGGCGTTGCTTGACGACGTGAAAGCACAGGAGAATCTCTCATGACGGATGACCCGATCGATTTTTCCCCATTGGACCCCACGGCCGACCGTGCGGCATTCGAGCAACGGATGGCGCGTTTGCGCGCCGCCGCCGCGCCGGAACTGGAGCGTCGCCGCCTGCGCGGGTCGGTTTGGTGGGAACTGTCGCGCTGGCGCCGTCCGGTGCTCGCCCTCGGAGTAGCCGGCGCGCTGGTCCTCTTTGGCGTCACCCGCTACACCGGCTCGGCCGAAGAGACGATCGCCGCCGATGACCTGTCGCTGGCGCTCGGTGTGCCGGCGACCGTCTCCGACTGGCTGACCGCCGACACCGTGCTCACCGCCGCGCAGGTTCTCTATCCGGGAGACGAACAATGAAGGAACATGTGGAGTCGCTGGGACGGGTGCGCTTGCAGGGCATCCTGCTGTTGGTCGCCGCCTTTGTGATCGGCGGCGTGGCCGGAATCATGATCGACCGGGCCGGGTCCTGGCGCGGACATCGTCCGCGGTTTGACCGGATGGAGAAGCGGATCGACCGCCCCGGTGAGATGCCGCGCTTCTTCCAGGACCTTGCCCTGACCGCCGAACAGGACGCGCAGATCCGCGCGATCTTCGATGCGCACCGCCCGATGATCGACTCGCTTCTGTCGGCGACGATGCCGCAGATCCGCGCCCTGCGTGACAGCGCAGAGGCGCAGATTGTGGCGGTGCTCACTCCCGAACAACGGGCCAAGTACGAGCGGTTGAAGCCGCGGCAACGACTCCTCTGGGGTGGCTTGCGTCGCCCCTTCGACTCCAGCCGCTTCGATGGCCCGCCGCCGGAAGGCCCCGGTTCCGATGGTCCGCCGCCCGACGAGCCACGTTGATGCCTCCGAAATCTTGAAATCCCCGCACGGGTCGGCCCTTGGGTCGGCCCGTTCTCGTTCGTATAATGGAGTGTCATGCCGGCGAATCTTCCGCCCCAGTACCAGAAACTCGAGGAGGAGTACCGTCAGGAAAAAGACCTCGGACGGCGCCTGGAACTCCTGCAGGAGATGTTGCGGGAGATCCCCAAGCACAAGGGCACCAATCACCTGCAAGGAGAGCTGAAAGCAAAGATTTCAAAGCTGAAGGCCCAGCTTGAAGGCGCGAAGAAACCCAGCGGCGCCAAACATGCCGCCCCGGATCATATCCCGCGCGAAGGAGCCGGGCAGTTTGTCCTCTTTGGACCGCCCAATGGCGGCAAGTCGAGTATCATTGGCGCGTTGACCAACGCCCATGTTGAGATCACCGAGTGGCCCTTTGCCACGCGCAAGCCGTCGCCGGGCATGGCCCGTTGGGAGAATGTGAAATTGCAGTTGATCGACACGCCTTCGATCGCGCCGGAATACTGCGAGAGCTATGTCTTCAATCTGATCCGCACCGCCGATGCCGGCGTGCTGGTGCTGTCGCTGGGCGACGATGACCTGCTGGAGCGTTACGAATATGTGATCCACCGTGTGCATGAGGGCAAGGTGCGCCTGGCCGGGCTGGTCGCGCCCGATCCGCGCTTTCCGACCGCGCTGGAGAAGAAGACCCTGATTGCCGCCACCGGCATGGATCTGCCCGATGCCGCGACACGGCTCGATCTGTTGCGCGATACCATTGGCAACCGCGCGGCAATTGTCCCGATCGCGATCCCGACCCGCGCCGGGCTGGATGATTTTCTGGCGCGCGCGTTTGCGCTCCTGGAATTGATGCGTGTCTACACCAAGGCGCCCGGGCAGAAGCCCGATCTTGAGGATCCGATCCTGTTGCCGCATCAGGCGATGGTGGCCGATGCCGCGCGCGCGATTCACAAGGACATCGCCGAACGGCTGCAATTCGCGCGCATCTGGAGCCGCGTGAAACCGGCGCTGGATGGCACACGCGTTCCGGCCGATCATCATGTAGAGGATGGCGACATCCTCGAGTTTCACTTTTGAGCCGACGGGCGCTCACAAATCGGAGGGAACCGATGGCCGTAAAGCGTCGTTGGATTTACTGGTTATTGGCGGCGGGTGTGCTGGCCTTCGTTGTCTGGTGGATTCTCTCACGGGACGACCACCGATCCGATGAAGCGGGCGCTTAAACGCCAACGACTTGGGTGCCGATACGTATTTGGGAAAATCGTCTTGCGAATCCAGACAAGTATGGGTAACCTAACTAACTTGTGAAACGGGGCAGGGGCCCGAAGCAGAAAACCCACACCAAGGCAGCGTCCATCTGATGAGCGAAGTCACCGCACCAATGTCCAAGCCGAAACGCGCCCCCGGCGGAAAGTCCGCCTCGGGGACCGATACGCTATCGGTCGAACAACTGCTGCAGTTGTACCGCTGGATCTATACATCGCGCCGTGTCGACGACATGGAGCGCAAACTGAAGACGCAGTCGCGTGTCTACTTCCAGATTTCGGGCGCCGGCCATGAGGCGGTGCTGGCGGCGCTCGGGCTCGTGGCGCGTCCCGGCGTCGACTGGTTCTGGGGCTACTATCGCGACCGCGCGCTGGCGCTGGCGCTGGGGTTGACCCCGGCCGAGATGCTTCTCGACTCAGTGGGCGCCGCCGATGGCACAAGCGGCGGACGATCGATGCCCTCGCACTGGTCAATCCCCAAGGCGAATTTCGTCAGCCGTTCCTCCTGCACCGGCACGCAGTTTCTCGAGGCGGTCGGCTGTGCGCAGGCCTCTCGTTATCTGCGCAACAACCCCGACGCGGCCAAGGCCGTCGCGAAGTTTCACCCCGATGAATTTGTCTACACCTCCACCGGCGATGGCACCACTTCGCAGGGCGAGTTCTGGGAGGCCCTCAACGCCGCCTGTCTGGAAACCAAGTATGGCCAGCTGGGTGTCCTGTTCCTGATCGAGGACAACGGCTACGCCATCTCAGTGCCGAAGGTGCAGCAGACCGCCGGCGGCTCGGCCTCCAAGCTGCTGAATGGGTTTGTCGAGCGCGGGCTGCTGGAGATTGTCGAAGTCGACGGCACCGATCCGGTCGAGTGCTACAACGTCTTCAAGGGGCTGGAGCACCGGCTGCGCGTCGAGCACAAGCCCTGCCTGGTTCACGCGCATGTGGTGCGTCCGTATTCGCACTCCGAATCCGACGACGACAAGTTGTACAAGACGCCCGAGATGCGCGAGGCCGAGGCCGCGCGCGATCCGCTCAAGAAGTTCCCCGCCTATCTCGTCCGCGAGGGCGTGGCCACCGAGGAGCAGCTGCAGAAACTGCGCGATGAGGTGGATGCCGAGATCAACGCCGCCGCCGAGGCGGCGCTGACCGCGCGCCGTCCGGCGAAGGATACGGCGCTCCTGTATGTCACTTCGCCCGACGTTGATGTCCGCTCCGACCGCTTCCTGAGCGAGCCGCAATTCGAGGAGGCCGAAGTGACGCTGATTCAGGGCGTCAACAAGACCCTCCACGATGAGATGAAGCGCGACCCGCGCATCGTCGTCTTCGGCGAGGATGTCGCCGATGTCGGTCTGGAAGAGCTGATGCAGAAGGTCCCCGGCAAGGGGGGCGTGTTCAAGGCGACCATCGGACTGCAGAAGGCGTATGGCTCGCTGCGCGTCTACAATTCGCAGCTGGCCGAAGCGACCATCGTCGGCACCTCCGTCGGCATGGCGGCGCATGGCCTCAAGCCGGTCGCCGAGATTCAGTTCGGCGACTACATCTGGCCGGCCACGATGCAGATCGTCAACGAGCTGGCCAAGATCCGCTGGCGCTCCAACAACACCTGGTCGGCCCCGGCGGTCATCCGCGTCGCCGTCGGCGGCTATCTCGGCGGCTCCGGCGCGCCCTATCATTCGCAATCCATCGAAGGCACCTTCGCGCATTTCCCCGGGCTGCTCATCGCCTTCCCGTCGAATGCGCTCGATGCCGTCGGCCTCTTGCGCACCGCGTTGCGCTGCGAGGACCCGGTGCTCTACCTGGAGCACAAGCGCCTCTACCGTCAGCCGATTCTCAAGTCGAAGTACCCCGGCCCGGAGTTTACAATTCCCTTCGGACGCGGACGCATCGTGCGCGAAGGCGCCGACATGACCATCGTCACCTATGGCGCCACCGTGCTGAAGTCCCAGCAGACCGCGCAAAAACTCGAGGCCGAAGGAATCAGCCTCGAGGTCATCGACCTGCGCACCATCGTGCCGTGGGATCAGGAGATTGTCGCCGCCTCGGTAAAGAAGACCAACCGCGTGCTGGTGGTGCATGAAGACGTAAAGTTCGTCGGCTTCGGCGCCGAGATCGCCGCCTGGATCACCGAGAACTGCTTTGAGCATCTCGATGCCCCGGTGCGCCGCGTCGGCGCGCTCGACTGCCCGGTGTCATATGGCCCCGAGGTCGAGGACGCCATCCTGCCGCAGAACGACGACATCGAGAAGGCCGTCCGCGATCTGCTGGCGTATTAACGCGACATCAACCCTCACGAGCGCGGGCGGGTCTCCGACCCGCCCGTCGTGTTTCTCCCCGGAAATGACAGTGACCTCTAAGGCAGAGAGGTGGTCGTTCCGCCGCAGGCGCGCCAGTCTGTCACGTTCCCGCCAGTGTGGGGGTTCCCGTGGCGAGGCCGGTCAGACACCCGGTGTCCGTGCCGGCATCCTTCCCAGCAGCCGCAGCAAGCCGTCAAGGATCGTAATCGGATGCGGCGGACAACCAGGAATGTAGAGATCGACCGGAACGACGCCGGCCGCGCCGTTATGGACCTGCGGATGGTCGATAAAGGGGCCGCCGGCGATGGCGCAAGCCCCGACGGCAATCACGATTTTGGGGTCGGGAACCGCATCGTACGTTTTCTGCAACGCCAGCTTCATGTTCTCCGTCACCGGGCCGGTGATCAGCAGACCATCGGCGTGCCTTGGCGACGCCACATATTGAATGCCGAATCGGCCAATGTCATAGACGATGGTGGCGAGAACGTTCACCTCAACTTCGCAGCCGTTGCACCCGCCGGCGCTGACCTGCCGCAGCCGCAACGATCGTTTGAACAATCGCAGCATCTCGTGATTGAGGCGTCTGACCATGGCCGCTTCGGCTTTATGCCCGACGACCAGATCGCCGCGCGCCGACGCTGACATCGCCGGGTCGCGGGAGAACCGAATCGTGCCCTCCGGACAGGCGCGGAGGCAGTCCGCGCAGAAGATGCACCGCCCCAGATCCAGCGCCGGATGAAGGTCCGCAACGGAGATCGCCGTCGTCGGGCAGACGTCGACACACTCGCGGCAGCCGGCCGCGCACGGCTGCGGACCGATGACCGGGCGCCCGAGATAACGATCGGGCAAGGACGGCGCTTCCGCGGGAAACGCGATCGTGCGATTTCCGAATCTCATACGAGTGAGCAGAGTCTTCAGCATGGGCAGGTGTCCCCGGGACCGCACGCCGGAGGGCATCGGAATGGAAGTGGCCGGCGGTCGCTGCTACAGGTCATGGCCGCAATACGACAGGTTGAAACTCTTGTTACAGAGCGGGAAATCCGATATCGGCTGGTTGCGCATGGCCATGGCCAGGCCCTGCCAATTGTGGAACGACGGATCAACGACCTTGTACCAGGCAAATCGTCCATCGTCGTCCGTGCACGCCACGTGACAGATTTCGCCGCGCCAGCCTTCGACGAGGGAAACCGTCAACGCATTGGGCGCCAGTTGACCGACCGGCGCCCGGCAGGGGCCCGGCGGAGCCGCCGCCAGCTGGGCGGCTATGAACTCACTGGAACGAATAATCTCCAACCAGCGCACGTAGGCACGCGCGAACACGTCGCCGGACTGCCAAAGCGACACGGGAATCTGCGCGAAGCGGAACAGGTCGGAGGGGAATTCCAGACGCGCGTCCCGTTCCAGCCCCGCCGCGCGCGCCGGCGGTCCGACGATTCCCAGTTCGCGACAAAGCGGCGCGGTCAGTGAGCCGGTGGTTTCGAAGCGGTCCATCGCCGACGGCGAATCCCAGAGCAGTTGAAGCGCGTCCCTCGCCTCCTCGGAGGCGCGCTTCAGGTTGCGCAAGAGTGTTTCAATCTGGCCGTCATCCAGATCGAAGCCGACGCCGCCAGGCCGCGCGATGCCGCGCCCGAGGCGGTTGCCGCAAATCAGCGACGTCAGGTTCAGGAATTCGCCGCGAATTCGTCCGCAATGCGATGCCACCGGGAGAAAGCCGACATCACCGGCGAGCGCGCCCAGATCACCCACATGATTGGCCAGGCGCTCCAGTTCGAGCGCAACGCTGCGCAGCATCATGCCGCGCGGCGGCGCCGGGCGGTGCGCCAGGGTTTCGAGATTCTGGCAATAGGCCGTGGCATGGCCCACCGATGTGTCGCCGGCCAGCGTCTCCATGTAGTGGATCGTCCGGAGCCCCGGGCCGCCGACCAGCGCCGGCTCGATGCCCCGATGCTGGTAACCCAGGGCAATCTCCAGATGGAGCACCGTCTCACCCACGCAGGCAAAGCGAAAGTGACCCGGCTCGATCACGCCCGCGTGCACCGGTCCGACCGCGACCTCATGCACATCGGCCCCGGACATCGCAAAGAACTCTGTGACGCCGACCGGCGAACGCAGGAAACGAACGGGTTTGAGCCATGGATGTCCGTCGGGTCGAAGCCCCGAGGTCTCGGCGATCTCGCGTTCAAACAGGTGCGCCGACGCACACTGTCGAGTCAGCGAAGGAAACGAGTCGGCCACGTCCGTCGCGATGACTCCCAACGCGCCCTGATCGCGCAGCGTCAGCACGCCATAGAGCCGGTGGCCGGTTCCCGACGGTTGCGCGACAAGCGCCAGCAACCGATCGCCATCGCGGACCCCGCTGGTGATCGTCTCAGCGAACACGTCGAATACGACGGGCGCGATGTCGCGCCGATCGATAACGGTCCCGGGTTGACAGACATGGAAATCCGACGCGCTCATAGACGCACATCCAGCAGATTGGCCGCTTCCCTCAGCAGTCCGTTCAGCGCGGGGGGGAGGTAGAGGCCCAGTATCAGCACGGCCATACACAGCACGGCCGGCGGCACGACCGCGGCCGCCGCCTCGCCGGGAGACGGTGCCGACCCTTCGCGCGCCTGGCCGTAGAGCATCCGTGTCATAATCGCCGCCATCGCCACGAAGATGGCAACAAGGGCAAGCAGCAGCAGGACCGCCACGACGTACCGACCCGACCCAAACGCGGCACGAAGGATTGTCAATTCGCTCTGGAACAGGCCAAACGGTGGCGTGCCGGTGATCGCCAGCAGGCCCGCCATCCACAGGACCCCCGAGCCCGGCAGCTCGGCGAGGACCCCGTTGACAAGTTTGGTCGATTTCGTTCGATAACGCGCCAGAATATTGCCGGCGACCAGAAACAGCATCGCCTTCGTCAGGGAGTGATTAACCGCATGCAACAGCGAGCCGAATGTGCCCAGCCCGCCGACGCCCACGCCGATGGCCATGATGCCCATGTGCTCGATGCTTGAATAGGCGAGCATGCGCTTGAAGTCCAACTGGGAAACGATGAACACCGTGGCGAAAACGACGGAGATCACGCCAAAGACCAGCAGCAGTCCCTGGCCGAACTCGGCGGCGCCGGCGGCATTCAGCACCTGGCCGATACGCAGGATCCCCAGGAAAGCGCAATTGAGCAGCGCGCCGGAGAGCAGGGCCGACACCACCGACGGCGCCTCGCTGTGCGCATCGGGCAGCCAGCTGTGCAGGGGTGCCAATCCCATCTTGGTGCCGTACCCCACCAGCATGAACAGAAACGCGACTTTCAACCAGGGGAGGTCGAGCGCGCCGGAATGGGCCAGCAATTCGCCCAGCACCAGCGGGATGCCGCGCTCCGGGGAGGCGCTGGCGGCGGAAGCCAGGAAAAACGTCCCCAGCAGCGCGAGCGCAATGCCCACCGAGCAGATCAACAGGTATTTCCAGGTCGCTTCCAGCGAGCGGTGGTGACGGTGAAAATAGATGAGCGGCGCGCTGCTGAGCGTCGTGGCCTCGATGGCCACCCACAGCATTCCAAAGTTATGGCTCACGGTGACCAGCGACATCGTGCCGAGAAACAGAAGCAGGCAGCCGACAAACACCGCCTCCGGCTCATTGACAAACAGGAACGACTCCTCGAAGTCTTGACGCGTGCCGACCTGCTCGCGAGCGAGGTAGGCCGCGGCGTAAACCGCCGCCGCAAGGAACAACGCACTGATAATGGAAAGGAAGATCAGTCCCAGGGCGTCCAATTGCATCCACCCGCCCAGCGCCGGCTCCGGGCGGACGACCCAGGCGCCGGCGGTGAGCGCGGCGTGCGCCGTGGCCACCAGAATCAACAGCGCCCGGCGCGCACGGGTGTGGCGCACTGCCATCGCCGCCAGGCTGGCCAGAACGGGCACGATCACCACCAGCAGAATCATCGCAACGTCCCGCCTCCACCCGCCGGGCGGCGACTGCCGCGAAACCAGTCGCGCAGCGTGCTCAGCTGGCTCGATTCGATGTTGTCGAATTCGCGGCTGATATGGAACACCATGATCCCCATGATGAACACGCCCACAAACACATCCAGCAGGATCCCCAGCTCAATCAGCATCGACTCGGATTGCGCGAAGAAGACGCCGAACGCGTAGATCCCGTTTTCCAGCGCCAGATACCCGATGACTTGCATCAGCGCCTGCCTTCGGCTCACCAGCAGCAGGAGTCCGGTGACGATCGTGAAAAAGACCATCGGAACGGCCAGCGTGTACGGCGACCGCTCGGGAAGCGGCAGGAGATACCCCCACCAAAGCGAACTGCCCAGGACAAAGATTCCCAGCAGGAGCGAGGAGACCGGGCCGACAAAGAACGTGATGGTCCTGGGCGCGCCCGACTCACGCAGACTCCGGAGGAGCAGACGCGGGAAGACCACGGCTTTCAGAATGATCACCAGGATCGCGATGGCCACCAGACGCAGCGTCAACCCGTTCTGATGCGCGCACAGTGGCAACACCCCGAGCGCCAGCCCCTGAAAGCCGATGATGCGCACGGCGGCACGCAACGATCCGGCCGCCAGCAGCAGGAAATCGCTCATGATGATGACCACCACCAGGATGCTGATCAGGTCATTCATACGCTCACCCCAGGACCAGAATCGCCGCGAGCACCGACAGCGCGCCGGCGCCGATCAGCAGTTGCGGCACCTTCATCAGCCGCATGCGCGCCATGAACGACTCCACGATGCCCACCAGGACGGCCAGAGCCGCCAGACCGGCCACCGCGAAGCCTTCCCGCAGCCAGAGACTTGCGTCCGCAAGATTCGGCGACGCCACGCCCACGATCAGAATGCCCAACAGCCAGAGTTTGAGCGCGCTGCCGCACTGCACCAGCCCGAGGTCGGGTCCCCCATGGTCCAGGACCATGACTTCGTGAATCATCGTCAATTCAAGGTGCGTGTCGGGATCGTCGATGGGCAGGCGCGCGTTCTCCGTGAGGAACACCACGAACAATGCGGCGGCGACCAGCGCTGGCGCGCCGATGCTCCAACCGGTCACTCCGGTCTTGTAAAGGATTCCATCGAGCGAGAGACTGTGCGTGACGCGCGCCAGCGCGAGCAGGCCGACAAAGAGGGCCGGTTCGGCGAGCATGGAAAACGTGAGCTCGCGGCTGGCCCCCATGCCCTCGAAGCTCGATCCCGTGTCGATCGCCGCCAGAACCGTCATCAGGCGCGACAGCGCCAGCAGATACGCGATCAGGATCAGATCGCCTTGAAAGGCCAACAATGGCTTGGCGCCGGCGAACGGGACGATGCAGAGGCCGGTCAACACGGCCGCCAGCGTCACGGCCGGCCCGGCGCGAAATATCCAGGTGGTTGTGCTGCTGTACACGGCGCCTTTGCGCATGAGTTTGAGAATGTCAAAGTACGGCTGCAGGACCGGCTGGCCGCGCCGTCCGGCGAAGACCGCTTTGGTGCGATTGATGATTCCCAGAAGCAATGGGGCGCCGACCAGCGCCAGGACAATGTGGCCGATGGCCAGGAGGGTTGCGCTCATCGCAGCCCCCAGAACAACAGGACCATCGTGGTCACCAGGATGTAAAGAATGTACAAATGAATGTTGCCGTGCTGAAGCCACCGCAGCCGCCCGAGCGCCCAGTCCGCCCTGCCAAACAACGGGATGTAAAACGCGTGAAGCAGACCGTCGTGGAGTCGAATCCCGAACGACCCCTGCCGCGGGAACAATCCGGCCGGCGGCATTGAGCGCCGCTGCAGGGGCACCAGACGCCGAAACAGCCCGACGGTCATCTGCACGAAGGAGAATCCGCTGTACTGCATGCGCGGGCCGGGGGCGGCGTAGCCGCAATCCCAGGTTCCCGCCACGCGGATTGTCCGGCCGCGGAGGACGGCGTATCGCGCCAGGGCCGCCATCATGGTCACGACGGCCAGCGCCCCGATGCCCAGACTGAGCGTCCGCATCGTCGGCGCAATCGCTGCCCGCGCCGCGGAGACCTCCGCGGCGGGAATGTTGAGAATGGAACCGCTCAACGGGACCAGCACGCCCGGAATCATGTGGGCGTTTAATCCGATGACGAGACAGAGAATCCCCATGGCGAGCATGGGGTAAGTCATCAGGGGAGAGGACTCCGTCGCCTGCGCGGCCGTCGGCGTCCGCGGTTGGCCCAGCAGGCCGATGCCGGTCAGTTTGGCGAATCCGATAATGGCCAATCCTCCGACGAGCGCCAAACCGATGACCACGGCGAAAGCCAGCGCCGCGAAATCCGTGCGGTCAACCAGTGCGCCGCGAAACGCGCCGAGGTAAATCAGAAACTCGCTCAAAAATCCGTTTCCGAGCGGCAGGCCGGCAATCGCCACCGAGCCGATCACGATCACCAGTCCGGTGCGTCGCATCCGTCGGAGGAGCCCGCCCAGGCGATCAAGCTCGAGCGTCCCGGTGCGTTGCAGGATGGACCCGGCGGCGAGAAACAGCGCGCCCTTGAAGATCGCGTGATTGACGACATGCAGAATGGCGCCGGACAATCCGAGGATCGCGATGCCATACGAACGCGTCACCCAGCCGAGCGCGCCAATCCCCAGTCCGATCGTGATGATCCCGACATTCTCAACGCTCGAGTATGCCAGCAATCGCTTGATGTTCGATTGCGACAAGGCGGACAGGATGCCGACGATGGCGGAGATCATCCCCACCGCGATCAGCGTCACCCCCCACCAGTAGGACGGCGGTCCGAGCAACAGCATCGCTCGCAACAGCCCGTAAATGCCCATCTTGATCATCACGCCGGACATCAGCGCGGAGATGTGGCTGGGGGCCACCGGATGCGCCTCGGGCAGCCAGACATGAAACGGCACCAACCCCGCCTTCGAGCCAAACCCGACGAGCGCAAGGATGAAAAGCAGCGCCGACCCCCCGGTAGCGTTGCGGAGATCCTCGAAATCCAGAGATGTCGCCGGACGTCCCAGCAGAAGAAAGAACGCGATCAGGAAGGCGACGCCGATGTGGGCCGCAACGAGGTAGGTGATCCCGGCGCGACGCACCGACCGCCGGGTGTGATCAAGCGAGACAAGAAAGTACGAACTCACCGACATCGCTTCCCAGGCCACCAGGAACAGCACCGCGTTGCGCGCCGTCACAACCACCGCCATCGCGGCGATCAACACCGACGACGCGAACCACACAAAACCCCTGGGGTAGTCGTGATGGTGTGAGAGATACGGCACCCCGTATAGACAGACGGGAATGCTCAACAGGAAAACGATCAGCAGAAAGACCGCGGAGAGAGGATCGATCCCCAGCCAGAGACTGCCGCCCGGTACGGTCCATGACCATCGGACCGAATCCGATTGCAGACTCACCAGGGTGGCGATAACCGGAATGAGCCCCAGCGCCGCGCCGGTGACAATGCCGGTGGCCGCGGTGATCGCGGCCGCCCGGCTGTAACGTCCCAGCGCCAACGCGAGGACCCCCGCCAGCAGGATCAAACCTATACTCGAGATCAGCGCTGTCATCATTTCAACCGACCGTCGACGGTGCCGGCCCGGGCGGGTTGAGTCGCGCTTCAACGGCGAGCACGGCGTCGAGGATCTCTTCGCGCAGCCCCTGCTTTTCGATGACCGCATGAAAGGCCGGATCGCGCAGCGCATACGCCAGGCGCGAGATGAGGTGGAGGTGCGCCCGGACAGTGGGGCTGATCAGCATGAACAGCGCGTACACCGGCTGGCCGTCAATCGCGCCGAAGTCGACCGGCCGCTCCAGGAAAAACAGCGCCACCAACGGCTTGTCAACGTGGAGAACCACCGGGTTACGCACGTGCGGGATGGCAATACCGTCCCCGATGCCGGTGGATGAGAGTTCCTCACGCGCGATGAGGACACGAAGCAGGAAGTCGCGATCAACTTCCTCGGGCAGGCGCAGCAATCCGACGATGTTCTTCAGCACGGCCCAGCGATCCACGCCGACCACGCGATAGTAGACGCCGCCGTTCTCAATCGCCTCCGCCAGCGAGGGCAGTGCGATGCCATGCGATTCCGGCTCCGCAAAAATCTCGGGAGAGACCGCCATCTTTCTCGAAGTCGCCCACTGGAGAATTTCCGCCCGGTTGAAACGATACTGCTCGTGGACCTGGTAGGCGGGAACTTCGCCCTTGCTGATCCACCGGTAAACCGTTTTTTCGGATACACTTAGCAGTCTGGCGACATCCCGTACCGTGAGTGTCATCGCTTGTCTCGTTTTTCTCGCTCGTCCCCCACTATTGGACGACGACTGTCGCTTTCGGAAGTGTATTATTGGGGTCGAGACTTGTCAACATTATAGTCAGGCTTTCTCGTGCCATTTAATCAAGGACCCTCATCGACGGGGTGCCTCGCGCCGCTACCGCAGCGCATTTGTGTCATCAGACGGCGCTGCCGAAGCGGCCCGATCGATTCAAATCGACTGGCGGCCTCAGGTCGCCGGAAGCCCGATCAACGATGGGTCTCGGATTCATTCTATTGCAGGTGTGGCGCGAGTCCACGGGGGATAGTGCGTATCGTAAACACGTGAACAGCGAATGCCCTCGACGTCAGTGAAGAGACGTCAGAGGATGTTGGCAATCGCCGTGGTCGCAGTGCGAATGACGATTTCGCTGTCTACTTCCCATTGCGCGCTCGGCCGTTGGAGCGAGCTCAGAGAATGGGCGGAGGGGGGGTGGGCTCAGTCGGTGGATTCGGGTCTTGTGTGTCGGATGAGCGACGATCCCTCAGCGCTCCCAGCACAAGTGAGGCGCCGATGATGATCAGGAACAGCGGCCAGGTCTCGCCCAAGTCGGGTATCACGTTGAGGTTGGACAGCAGAAACACCAGTCCGACCCCGACGAGAATAAACCCGGCCGTCAGAGAACCTTTTGAATGATTTCCCTTTTTGCTCTGTTCTTCTGCCATTTGGTTCTTCCTCCGACGCCGGCGTTCTATCCCGCGCGCACGCTATAAAGTAAGACGCGCAAAACGCCGCCGGGATTCCAAAATGATCCCATTCTGACGCGAAACTTTTCGACGACGACGAAGTGAGCGCAATCGGATGTTCCCCTAACTACCCCTCCGACAATATGATCTTTATGTCCCGGATGTAATCGAGATTTTCAAAGCGAGGATTCATTTCCCTTGACACAACTAACATCTGAGATTACTTCGGGTTCCGTTGTCGATGTCCTTGGGGGCAGGTACCCACCAAGAGAACGTTGAGCTTTCTTACTTCTTAGGGGTGCGCGATGGTCGCTTTTCTCCCGGGCCTTTTTCTGGCCCTCGCCTGCGTTGTTTTACTCGTCTACGCTTTCCGCTCGCATGAAAGGCACTGGTCCCTGGGCTTCCTCGGTTGGCGCAAGGTCTACACTGGCCTCGGCATTGCGCTGGCCGGTTCGATTGGCTGGGCCATCGGGGGATGGCTGGCGACCGCCACCGCCAATCCCGGGTTGGGCGTGGCGCTTCCGATCATTTCCGGTGTGTTGCTTGCCGGCGGGCTCGGACTGGTGGTGTCCGGTTCGATGGAGCGTCTGCGCGACCTGGCCGAGGAGCGCCGGCGGTTGGAGGAGATTCGCGCCGGTTTCGATTTGTACGATACCTTGCGCGAAGTCGTCAGCGGCCCATACACTTTCCTTGAAGTCTTAGAGTTCGCCTTGAAGGAAATGGTCCGTGCCGCTGGCGTCACCACCGGCGGACTCTGGCTCTACAATCCGACTGGCCGTGAATGGATTCTGACCGGCGCTGCGAACATGAGCCAGAACTTCCGCCGCCAGGTCGAGACCGTGCGCGGCACCGGCACAGGCTTCGACCGTCTGGCGCGCTTGCACAAAGCGCATGTCTTCTCCCGTGCCGAAGAGATCCGTCTGTTTTTCCCCGAATGGGAAGCCGAAGGCATCCAGTCGGTGCTCGGGTTGCCGCTGGTCACCGGGACTCCCGGTTCATCCGAAAAGCGCCTGCTGGGCATCATCATCCTCGCCGACTCGTCGGAATCGCGTTTCGATGATGACCGCGCGCGCCGTCTGCATGCCGCCGCCGACTATGTCGCCGCGGTGATTGCCGAGGGACGGCTCCAACGTCAACTGGAATCGGCCGCGCAGCAACTCGAAGCGCAGAAGGCGGCGCAGGAACGCGAACTGGACGCGGTGCGCGAGCAGGTGCGCGCCGCCGACCGGCGAATGGCCGACGAGCGCCGCGCCTGGGAGACCGAGCTGAACTCCCGCACCGGGCGTCTGACGATGGAGCTCGACGAAGCGCGTCGCAAAGCCGCCGAAGACATCGCGCGTCTGGAATCCGCCGCCGCGGCCGCGGCCGCGTCCCACGCGCAGGAAGTCGCCGTTTTGCGTCGTGATCTGGGCGCGCAGCTCGACGCCGCCCGCGCCGCCGCGCAGGAGGCCCGGCAGACCGCGCGCCATGAGGTCGATGTCATAGTCGCCCGTCTGGAAGAACTGCGCCGCGCCACCGACGAGGAAAAGCGGCGCATGGCCGACGAACACCAGCAGCAGCTGTCCGCCGAACGGATCCGCCACGATCAGGCGATCGCGCAGATTCGCGCGCTGGAAGCCAGTGTCCACACGCTCTCCCGTGAGCTGGAGGCCGAACAGCGCGCGCGCGAGGAAGAACGCGGCACACACGCCCGCAAGCTCGAAGCGGCCGAGGCGCAGATGGCGCGCGAGCGGCAGACACTGGCCGTCGAGCGGCGGCGCGAGGCCGAAACGCTCCAGGCGCGCATCGGCGAACTGGAAACGCAGATTGCCGCCATCGAGCAGGAGCATAACCGGCAGATGAGCGAATTGCGAGCGCGGGCCGACGAGGAACGCCGCGCCGCCGTCGATGAGCAGCGCGTGCTCAAGCAGGAAATCCAGTCGATGCGGCTGACGCTGGCCGACCAGCAGGCGCACTTTGACGCTGAACGCGACAACCTGCGGCAGGAATTGCGTCAAACCGAATCGCGCTATGTGCAATTGCTGGAGGCCGAGCGCGACGCCCACGCCCGCGCCCGGGAAGAATGGGAGGCCACCCATGACGCCGGCGAACAACTGCTCCTGGACCTGAAACTCGAACTGGAAAACACCCGCTTCGAACAGGGGATGGCGTTGGCGCGCGCCCACAACGAAGCCGAACGCATCCGCGATGAGTACGAGGAACGGCTCTCTTCCCTGCAGGATCAGGTGGCGATGCTGGAAGAGGCGCTGATGGCGCCCCCCGCCGGGTTCTCGCCCGAGGAGGAAGCCGCGCAGGCCGAAGCCGCTGCGCTCCCCGCCCCGGTCCAGGACAATGGCTCAAAGCCCCACCAGCGCGAACTGCACACCGCGTTGCTCGAGTGGGTGGCGCAGCAGGATCAGGACGAGTGGCATCTCGAACTCTCCGCGCATGACACCCCGACGGTCGACACCCTCTGGCTCGGCGAACGCCTCGATGAGGCCCGCCGCACCTGCCGGGGACGGATCATCGCTGAGTCGATGGGATTTGCCATCAAGACCCTCTCGCGCGAATCGGGGACCGTGGTCCAGATGACCCGCCTCTCCGCCGGCTTCGAAGAGGCCGAGGCCGACGGCGAAGAGATTCCCGTGGAAGGCAACGTCGCCCGCTGGCTCTATGACGGCGATGACCGTGTCGGCATGCAGATCACGCTCGGGGTGACGGCCCCCGTCGCCGCCCCCGAGCCGATGGCGGACGATGAGGAGGAAGTCGCCGAGCCCGTTCCCGGCACACTGTCCGTCCTGGTGGTGGAGGATCAGCCGGAAATGCAGGATGTGGTCACCGGCATGCTCGCCAGTCTGGGGCATGAAGCGACCGTGGCGGCCGCGGCGCAGGAAGGATACGCCCGCTACATCGGCGGCCACTACGACGCCGTCCTGATCAGCGCCGAGCTGCCGCAGGAGGAGGGCTTCGCGCTGGTGCAGTGGATCAAGTCGCACCGCGCCGAGATGCCGGTCATCATGATGGCCGACGCGGGGGCGCGCGAGATGGCCGAGCCGGTCGATGCGGTCCTGGTCAAGCCGTTTGCGATTGAACAACTGCACGAATGCCTGCTGGCGTTGACCGACGACGAGTTTTCTCAGCATGTCTCGGTCAGCGAGTTCGACGAGACCGGCGACGAGTAGCCAGGGAATGGCGCCACGCGACATCTTTGACGGGGCGGATCGGTGATCCGCCCCGTTCTTTTGTGGAGGCCGAGGCCCGTAGGGGCCGAGCCTGCTCTTTCTCCGGTCGCGATCAAGAGCAGGCTCCGCAAAGCGTCGCCCTCCCGAAGGCTGATCGGGGGCCGCTCACTTTGGCGATGCCAGGCGTTGGCGCATGAATTTGCCGGCTTCGATGTGCGCGCGGCGCAGGGGTTCCGGGACACGGAACCCGCGACAGACCCGCATCGTCTGCTCGATCGCGCCAATCAGGTCGATCAGATGACCGGGCGAGACAAAGACCGGCTTGAGATTGTCACGGGTGCGCAGGACCACCGCCGGCGCCTGCGGCGAGAAACGCACAGTCGAGTACTGTCCGGCGTTGGGGCCGGGAGGATCAAAGTGCCCGTGCATCCGTTCGTTGGTGCAGCCGATCGTCGGACGGTTGATCCGCAGTCCAATGTGGCTGGCGATCCCGCACATCCGCGGATGGCAAACCCCCGATCCATTGATGAAGTACAGTTGCGCCGGATGATAGAGACTCCTCACCGCCTGCAGGATGAACGGCCCCAGACGAAACCCCAGGTAGCCGGGCATGTCCGGAAACGACGTGATCCCCTCGGCGTACTGAATCTCGATCACCTTCCAGGCCACCACATCCATCACCACCACTGCCAGGAACATGTGATTGCCGTCGCGGGCATAGTCGATCCCGGCTACGGTCTGCAGCGCGGAGGTCAGCGGTGTCAGACGCACGTGCTCGGAGAGGCGCGACTGGATGATCGCCGCCCGTTTGACCGGCACATTCCAAGGGTGATTCAGAAGCGAGTGCAGTTCCGCGCGTCGTGTCATGGTTGCCAGTGTGAAAAAGGTCCGCGCTTTTGGCAATGTGTCGGCCGCGCTGCCCTGCGCTCGGAGGCGTCGCTGGTAAGCGTCGGGACGGCAATATCTTAGTTTTTCGGCCCCGGATTGTCAAAACCGATTGCGATCGTCCTTACTTTGAGACCAAAAGGGCTGTATTTTAGGCGACGGTCCGGCCACGCGGCCGGCGGGAGATGATCGTGCCCATTTCGGCTCTCCAAACGCTTCTGATGGCCCGCGCCCTGTTTCACCGCAAGACGCGCGGTCTGCTGCATCGCATCTATCTCTTCGGCGCCACCTGAGCCGCCTCCTGACGGCGTGTCCGTCCCTTGTCACCGTTAACTCTCAACGACGAAGGCCGCACCGGATGCGGACCCTTCGAGGAGACCGCATATGACTGTCATGGATCGCCCGTCTGTCAAGACTCCGCTGCCGGGCCCGAAGAGCAAGGCGCTGATTGAGTACGACGAGAAGTTTGTCTCGCCGTCGTACACCCGCGCCTACCCGGTGGTGCTCGACCGCGCCGAAGGCGCCTGGATCTGGGATGTCGACGGCAACAAGTATCTCGATTTCCACTCCGGCATCGGCGTCTGCTCGACCGGCAACACCCACCCAAAGGTGGTGGAGGCCATCGTCGCGCAGGCGCGCAAGTCGGTGCACTTTTCCAGCGCCGATTTCTACCATGAGCTGGTCGGCTCGCTGGCGGAACGGATCGGCAAGCACGCCCCGGGCGATAAGCCCAAGCGCGTGTTCTTCACCAACTCCGGCACCGAGTCGGTCGAGTGTGGGCTGAAACTGGCGCGCTACAAACGCCGCCGCCCGCGCATGATCGCCTTCATCGGCGCCTTCCACGGCCGCTCGATGGGCGCGCTCTCGCTCACCTGCTCGAAGATCGCCCAGCGCGAACGGTTCTCGCCGCTTTTGCCCGAGGTGACGCATGTCCCGTACGCCTACTGCTACCGCTGCCCGTTCAACCTCAAGTATCCCGACTGCAAACTGGCCTGCGTCAGTTTCATCGAGGAACAGATCTTCGCCCGCGTCGCGCCCGCTGATGACGTCGCCGCCATTGTGGTGGAGCCGATCCAGGGTGAAGGCGGATACATCGTCCCGCCGCCCGATTATTTCCAGGCGCTGCATGCGCTGGCCAAAAAGTACAGCATCATGCTGATGGTCGATGAGGTGCAGTCGGGGATGGGCAAGACCGGCAAGATGTTCGCCATTCAGCATTTCAACGTCGTGCCCGACATCATCACCATCGCCAAGGCGATCGCCTCGGGGGTGCCGTTGGGCGCCTGCGTCGCGCCCGCCGACGTCATGGACTGGCCGCCGGGCGCGCACTCGACCACCTTCGGCGGCAATCCGATCGCCTGCGCCGCCGCCCATGCCACCCTCGACCTGCTCGAAGGCGGCCTGATCGACAACGCCCGTGTCCAGGGCGAGTTCCTGATGACCGAACTGAAAAAGTTGCAGGCGAAGCACCCGTCGATGGGCGATGTCCGCGGCATCGGCCTGATGATCGGCATCGAATTCGTCCGCGACAAAGTCACCAAGGTCCCGGCAAAGGAAGTCGCCGCCGATGTCGAACAGATGGCCTGCCGCAAGGGGATGATGCTGCTCACCTGCGGCCCCAACGGCATCCGTCTGGTGCCGCCGTTGGTCATCACCCGCGAGCAGTGCCAGGTCGCCATCGAGATTCTCGATGACGTGATCGGCGAAGCCGAGCGCAAGCACAAGATCGGCTGATCCGTCGGACCGTAAGCCGCGCAGGGGCGGGGCCACCCGCCCCTGTTGCTGTGCGCGCCGGCGATTTTGACAGCGCCCACGGGTCTTGTCAGGTTTCTGTGTCGCCGGGGGCGTAATGACTATATTAACCCGCGCCGTGAGGAGGCCCGATGACGACGTCTTTGACCAGGAATCAGCCGCACGCGCCGCAGAATCGGACCATGACCGAGTCGCATCCCCCGTCCGCCGGACTGGTGCCGGCCGTTGAGTTCACCCGCGGCGGATCGGTGGAGAGCATCCACCACGCCGCCGCCGCGGTGGTCGACCACAGCGGACGGGTCCTCGCGCGCATCGGCGATCCGCAGCGGGTCACGCTCACCCGCTCATCGTTGAAGCCCTTTCAGGCGCTGGCGGCGGTGTTGCGCGGCTATCCCGAACGCTTCGGGCTGGCCGCGCGCCATCTGGCGCTGGGCTGCGCCTCCCACTCGGGCGAACCGCAGCACATTCAGACGGCGCAGGAAATCCTCGATGCCATCGGCGCAGGCATCGCCGATCTGCATTGCGGCGTGCACATTCCGCTTCACCTGAAAGCCGACGAGGGCGGCATCCCGCCTAGAAGCGAGTTCTCCGCCATCCACAACAATTGCTCCGGCAAGCACAGCACGATGCTGGCGCTGGCGCGTCTGCTCGATGCGCCGCTGGCCGGCTATCTCGACTATGGCCATCCGGTCCAGGTCGCGATCCGTGAAGCGATCACGGCCGCGACCGGATGCGATGTGGCGCGCGCGGCCTGGGGGATTGATGGTTGCTCGGCCCCCAATTATGCCATGCCGCTGGCGGCGCTGGCCACCGGGTTTGCCCGTTATGCCCGCGCCGTGGCGCGGCCCGAGTCCGAGTTGGATGCCACCGATCGCGCCGCCGCCACGATCGCGCGCGCGATGATGGCCCATCCCGAGATGGTCTCGGGCACCGGACGCTTCGATCTCACGCTCTCCAACGCGCTGGATCGCGCCATCTTCGCCAAGTCCGGCGCCGAGGCGATTCAGGGCGTCGGCATCCCGTCGAAGGGTTGGGGCGTGGTGATCAAGATCGGCGATGGCGCCGGACGCGGCCTGCCGCCGCTCATGGTGTCGTTGCTAGATCAACTGGGTGTGCTTGACGATGCCGCCCGCGCCCGGTTGGAATCGGTCGGCGCGCCGCGGTTGAAGAACCTGCGCGGCCTGGAGGTCGGCGCCGCCCGTTGCGTCGCCCGGGTGGAGTGGCTGTAGCGCACGGCGAGGAAAGGACGGACCCCCGATGCACGAGCATCCGATCGAACCCTTCCGGATCAAAGCCATTGAGCCGATCCGTCTGTTGGAACGCGCCGAGCGCGAGGCCGCCCTGCGCGACGCGGGCTTCAATTTGTTCAACCTGCGCGCCGAGGATGTCTACATCGATCTGTTGACCGACTCCGGCACCGGCGCCATGTCCGACCGGCAGTGGGCCGGGATCCTGCGCGGCGATGAATCGTACGCGGGCTCGCGCAACTTCCTGCACCTCGAACAGACCGTGCGCGAACTGACCGGCTACCCCTATGTGATTCCCACCCACCAGGGACGCGCCGCCGAACACTTGTTGTTCTCGGCGCTCCTGACACGCGGCGACTATGTCGTCGCCAACTCGCACTTCGACACCACGCGCGCCAATGTGATGGAAAAGGGCGGCATCCCGATCGATCTGCCCGATCCGCATTGCGCCGATGTCGATGATCCCTTCCCCTTCAAGGGCAACATCGACCTCGCCGGGCTGGAGGAGGCGCTGGCGCGTCACAAGGGACGGGTCAAGTGCTGCATCCTGACCATCACCAACAACACCGTCGGCGGGCACCCGCTCAGTTTCGACAACGCCCGCGCCGCGCGCGCCGTCTGCAACAAATACGGCGTGCCGATGTTCTACGACGCCGCCCGGTTCGCCGAAAACGCCTGGTTTCTGCAGCAGCGTGAGCCGGCGATGGCGGGGCTGACCGTGCGTGAGATCGCCCGCAGGATGTTCGATCTGGCCGATGGCTGTCTGGTTTCGGCCAAGAAGGACGGGCTGGTGTCGATCGGTGGCTTCTTCGCCTTCCGCGACAAGGTCCTCGTGCAGCACCTGAAGGAATTGATGGTTGTGGTCGAAGGGTTTCCCACCTATGGCGGACTGGCCGGACGCGACATCGAAGCGATGGCGCTGGGGTTGGAGGAAGTGACCGACCCCGACTACCTCGGCTACCGGATCGGACAGGTGCAGTGGCTGGGCGAGGCGCTGCAGGCGGCCGGGGCGCGTGTGGTCCAGCCGGTCGGCGGCCATGCGGTCTTCATCGATGCCGGCGCGCTCTATCCGCAGATTCCGCCCGAGGCCTTTCCGGGTCAGCAACTCGCCGTCGACTTCTACCGCGAGGGGGGAGTGCGCACCGTTGAGATCGGCTCGCTCATGTTCGGCGGCGTCGATCCCGAGACCGGCAAGCCCTATACGCCCCCGTTTGAACTGGTCCGTCTGGCGGTGCCGCGCCGGGTTTACACCGTCTCGCATCTGAAACATGTAGCCGAGACTTTTGCCGCCATCCACCGCAACCGCGCCCGCGCGCGCGGCATGGTGATCGAGTATCAGGTGCCGCACCTGCGGCACTTCACCGCGCGTCTGCGGGAGATCACCGCCGACACGCTCGCGGGAGCCGTCGCATGAGTCGCCGGTTGGGGATCGTCGGAGCGGCATTGGTGGGCCTGGTTGCCTGCGGATCGCCGGACAAGTACCAGAAGCAGGGCGTGGAGGCCGACACCGCGTCGGTCGAGGCGATTGTTGGCATGCCGGTGGGCTCGGAGCACTATGCGTGGTCGCGGCATTTCGTCGATGCCATGGGGCAATCGCGCCTCAAGTACGACACCGGCGACACCGTGCGCGCCTATGCGCTCACCGATTCCCTGATCGCCGACGCGGAAGCGTCGTTGGACACCATCCCGCTGAATGATGTGCGCGCCAAGTTCCTGGTGCTGATGCTCACCGACCTGCACACGCAGGGGGTGACCTGGGATGATCTGCGCGGCGACAGCGCCGGCGTCGAACAGCGCATGGCCCGCTTCAAGGCCCTCGCCGACCGGGTCCGTCACCTGCGCGACTCGACCAACCAGGCGCAATAACTTCCGCATGCTGGGCACCTGGATCAACACCGCCACCGTTCTGGCCGGCTCCCTGGCCGGGATGTTGATCGGCGACCGTCTGCCCGAGCGGCTGCGAAAGATCGTCTTCACCGGACTGGCCTTGATGACGCTCGGCATCGGGGTCTCGATGGTGATCCGCGGCACACGTCCCCTCATCATCATCACCTCGATCGTGCTCGGCGCCGTTCTCGGCGAACTGATCGACATCGAAAGACAACTGGAGCGGTTCGCCGTCTGGCTGCAGGCGCGGGTGAGGGTCGGGGGCGGGCAGTTTGTGCGCGGCTTTGTCACCGCCTCGCTGCTTTTCTGCGTCGGCCCGATGACGGTGGTGGGCTCGATTCAGGATGGCCTCTCAGGCGATGCCACGATCCTCATCACCAAGGCGATCATGGATGGATTCGCGTCGCTGGCGCTGGCGGCCACCATGGGAATCGGAGTCCTGTTCGCCGCGCTGACCGTACTGATCGTGCAGGGAGGACTGTCGCTGTTGGGCCGTTCGCTGGCCGTTCTGACCGAACCGGCGGCGTTGGATCAGCTGACCGGCGTGGGCGGGCTGTTGATCATGGCGCTGGCGATCCGCATGCTGGAAATCAAGGATATCAAGGTTGCCAATCTGCTGCCCGCCCTCGTCATTGTGGCCCTGCTTGTCGTATTCGTGTAGATGGACGCCGACACGCCGATTCCGCCGCCGCGCACCTTCGGCACCGTTCCCGATCTCGCGCTGCAGCGGCAATTCCCGACCGCGCACCGTGAGCGCAAGCCTTTCGAGTTCTATCCCGCGCTTCCGGCGACCGTCACCGGCGACTTGCTGGAAATCGGCCCGGGTCGCGGCGATTTTCTCTTGGCCGAGGCCGCGGCGCATCCCGAACGCCGCTTTGTCGCCATCGAGATTGGCCGCAAACGGCACCTGCGCCTGATTCGCCGGATTGAGCGCCGCGAGTTGTGCAATGTGCTGCTGATCTGCGGCGATGCCCGGCTGGTGATCCCGCGCCATCTGCCCGATCGATCGTTCCCCGCGGTGGTGGTGCTCTTTCCCGACCCCTGGCCGAAACGCCGGCATGCGTTCCACCGACTGCTGCAGCCGGACTTCCTGCGGGAACTGGCGCGTGTCCTGACCCCGGGCGGACATATGTATCTCAAAAGCGATGTCGCCGAGTATGTCGAGTGGGTGGCGCGTCAAGTCGTCGGCATTTCCGAATTCCGCATCGTGGACGATCGCTGGCCCTGGGGCCCGGTGCGCGGGCAGGACGGCAAGACCCTCTCGCTTTTTGCCGAACGCCAAAGCGCGCTCGGCTACGGCATTCATTCACTCTGCCTCGAACGTGTGCCCTCAGGCGCGGCACCGGAGCGCTCATGAGTTCACAACGCGGCATCCTGCTGGTCAACCTCGGCTCGCCCGATTCGCCGTCGGTCCCCGATGTGCGTCGCTATCTCAATCAGTTCCTGATGGATCCGCGCGTGATCGACTCGCCCTGGATCATCCGCCGGCTGGTGGTCGGGCTGTTCATCCTCCCGACCCGTCCCAAACGCTCGGCGGCCGCGTATGCGTCGATCTGGACGCCCGAGGGCTCGCCGTTGATCGTGATCTCGCGGAAGGTCGAAAAACTCCTGCGCGAGCGCGTCCGGATGCCGCTGGCGCTGGGGATGAGCTATGGCAGGCCCTCCATCGATGCCGCGGTCGCCGAACTGCTCGGACAGGGGAGAGGGTTAACCGAAATCCTGCTGATCCCAATGTACCCGCACTATGCCATGTCGACATACGAGACCGTCGTCGTGGCGGTGGAAAAGACGCTGGCCAAAATGGCGCCCGGGGTGCGACTGATCACCAAGCCGCCCTTCTACAAGGACGACGACTACATCGATGCGCTGGTCGCCTCGGCGGAGTCGCATCTCTCCGCGGGGTACGACCATGTGCTGTTCAGTTACCATGGCCTGCCCGAACGGCATCTGCGCAAATCCGATCCGACCCATTCGCACTGCCTCGCTTCGCCCGATTGCTGCCAGGTACCATCGGAGGCGCACAAGACCTGTTACCGCCATCAGGTCTATGCCACCACCGAGGCGTTCACAGCGCGCGCCGGCATTCCCAGGGAGAAGCACTCCATCGCTTTCCAATCGCGCCTCGGACGCGACCCCTGGTTGCGGCCCTACACCGATGAAACGCTCAAGCGGCTGGCCGCATCCGGTGTCCGGCGCCTGGTTGTGCTCTGCCCCAGTTTCGTTGCCGATTGCCTCGAGACTCTTGAAGAGATCGGCCAGGAAGGGAAAGAGGAGTTCCTCAGCCATGGCGGCGCCGAGTATGTGCTGGTGCCCTGCCTGAATGACCATCCACGCTGGATCGAGGTCCTGGCGAACTGGTGCCGTGCATGATGGCGCCGACGGAACTTCCGCGGTCGGGTGGCGTTCCACAGAGCATCAACGCAGCGGTCGGGGAGAATTGGCTTGACATTCCCGCGCAAGTGGATTGGTTGGCGCACATGAAGTTAGACTTTTTCAACTGGCCGGATGGGGATCAGACGCGCGAGTTTGCCGCCACGGCAAACGAGTTGCATTTGGCGTCGGATACCTGCATCTTTCCCGGTCCTGTGGCCGTTTGGGCCACAGTCCAGAAGGCCGAAGAGCAGGTGGTGGTGGCCGGGCAGGCCAGGACCGTCGCCCGGGCCACCTGCGTCCGTTGCCTGGAAGAGTTCGATATTCCGGTCGATGAGGCCTTTCGCGCCGTGGTTCGGATTGTGCCGCCCGCCGAGGTGGCCGCCGACACCGGCGACGACGATTTCTTCCTGATTCCGGCGACCGAGCCGGTCTGGGATCTGGGAGAAGTGGTGCGGCAGTTGATCCTTCTGGCGGTGCCGGACAATCCGCTCTGCCGCGAGGATTGCCAGGGGCTCTGCCCGGGATGCGGACGAAATCTCAATCTGGAGTCCTGCGTCTGTACTGATCGCAAGTCCGGCGGCGCGCTGGCGCAGCTGGGTGATCTGATTCAGCAAGCGCAACAGCGTCCGCCGAAACGCGGGCGTCGCTCGACCGGGACGTAGTGTAAAAGCAAACGAAGGAGTGTTTTCGCACCATGCCGCTGCCCAAGAGACGTCACTCACACACGCGGGGCGCCAAGCGCCGCACGCATTGGAAGTTGCAGACGCCGACGTTGTCGCCCTGTCCGCAGTGCGCCACCCTGCGCCGCCCGCATCATGTCTGCCCGCAGTGCGGATTCTATGATGGCCAGGAAGTGATCCCGCCGAAAACGTCGTAACGGCGGCCTGTCAGCGGACGCGGCGCGCGCAAGCGCCGCGCGCGGAAAGTCATCCCGATGTCGGTGCGGACCATATTGCTCGATGCCATGGGGGGCGACCACGGCCCCTCCGTCTGTGTGGACGGCGCGGTCGATGCCATCGTCGAATCTCCCATGCCGTTGCGCGTGACGATCGTCGGCGACAAAGAGCAGATCGACGCTTCGCTCCACCACCACATCCGCCAGCGCCTGCACCACAAATCGGAATGTATCGACGTCGTCGACGCGCCCGACTTCGTGCGCATGGATGAATCCCCGACCGACTCGCTCAAGCGCAAGGACACCTCGATCCGCATCGGCCTGCGGTTGCTCAAGGACGGCCGCGGCGACGCCTTCGTCTCCACCGGCAACACCGGCGCGGTGATGGCGGCGGGGCTGGCCGATCTCGGACGGCTTGGCGGCGTCTCGCGCCCGGCCATCGCCACCGTCTTCCCGACCCAGCAGGAGAGCACGCTCATCCTCGATGTGGGCGCCAACTCGATGTGCAAGCCGCAGCATTTGGTCGAGTTTGCCATCATGGGGGCCTGCTACATGCAGGCGGCCTACAGCAAGACGCTGCCGCGGGTCGGCCTTTTGTCCATCGGCGAGGAACCCAGCAAGGGCACCGAATTGACCGTGGCCACCCACAAGCTCCTGGCCGAATCGGGCTTCGATTTCAAATTCATCGGCAACATCGAGGGACGCGACATCCTCTCCGGCAAGGCCGATGTCGTCGTCTGCGACGGCTTCGTCGGCAACATCCTCCTCAAATTCGCCGAGTCGCTGCAGGGATTTCTCACCAACGCCGTGCGCCGGCAGATCAAGCGGAACTATTTCTCCCACGCCGGCGCGATTCTGATGGGGCCGTTTTTGCGGCGCATGCGCCGGACCTTCGACTATGCCGAGTACGGCGGCGCGCCGCTGCTTGGCCTCAACGGGCTGGTTGTGATCTGCCATGGCTCCTCCAGCGCCAAGGCGATCAAGAACGCCATCTGGTCGGCCGCCAACGGCGCCGAGCATCATGTCAACCAGCACATCATCGACGCGCTGGCGTCGTACAAGCCGGCGCCCAACGGCGTCACGGCTCACCAGGCCTGACGGGGGCGGATCATGACGAGCGCCATCATTCGCGGGACCGGACACTACACGCCGGCCAAGGTTCTGACCAACCAGGATTTCGAAAAGATCGTCGACACTTCCGACGAGTGGATCGTGGAGCGCACCGGCATCCGCGAACGGCGCGTGCTCAACGGCGCCGGCGACGTGCGCACCTGTTCCGACATGGCCACCGTCGCCGGACGCGCCGCGATCGCCGACGCGGGCCTCACTCCCGCCGACATCGACGGCATCATCGTCGGCACCGTAACTCCCGATTACCCGCTACCGGCCACCGCCACCGTGGTGCAGGAGAAACTGGGCGCCGGACGCGCCGCGGTCATGGATGTGGTCGCCGCCTGCGCCGGCTTCATCTATGGACTGACCGTGGCGCGCGCGTTCATCCTGACCGGCGTCAGCCGCAACGTGCTGGTCATCGGCGCCGAACATCTCTCCTCGATCACCAATTACAAGGATCGCAACACCTGCGTCCTCTTCGGCGACGGCGCCGGCGCAGCGGTCGTCAGCGCCAGCCGTCCGGGCGAGGAGGGACGCGGGATTCTCTCCACGTTTCTGTCGGGCGACGGGCAGTATCGCGAACTGTTGCACATCCCGATCGGCGGGAGCCGCTCGCCGCTCACCCCCGCGTCCGTCAACGATCCGCTGCGCTACATCCAGATGGATGGCCGTGAGGTCTTCAAGCTCGCCGTGCGTGAAATGGAAGACGCCTGCGACCGGGTGCTGGCCGATGCCAAAGTGGAACCCAGGGATATCGACATGGTGATCCCGCACCAGGCCAACGCCCGCATCATCGAGGCGCTGACCAAGCGCCTCGGGGTTGCGCCGGAGCGGGTCTACCGCAATATCGAACGTCTCGGCAACACATCTTCGGCCTCGGTGCCGATCGCGCTCGACGAGGCCCGTCGCGCCGGATTGATCGGCCCCGGCTCGCTGGTGCTGTCGGTGGCCTTCGGCGGCGGGTTGGTCTGGGGCGCGGCGCTCTACCGTCTCTGATGAACGTCCATGGGCGGGCGCCGGGACCCGGCCCATCCTGCACCTCCCACATTCTCAACACGGGCCCCGGCGCCCGATCGGGCACACGAGACCACATGATGAAAACCGCCCTCCTCTTTCCCGGACAGGCCTCCCAGTATGTTGGCATGGGACGCGACCTGTCCGATACCTACCCGACCGCGCGGCGGATGTACCAGCGCGCCAACGAAGCGCTCGGCTGGGACATCGCCTCGCTGTCCTTCGAAGGCCCCGCCGATGAACTGGTGCAGACCGTCAACACGCAGCCGGCGATCTTCATTCACTCGTGCATCATGCATGCGCTGGCCTGCGAGCGCGGCCTGACGTTCGACATGGCCGCCGGACACTCGCTCGGCGAGTATTCGGCCCTGGTCGCCTGCGGCGTGCTCTCGTTCGAGGACGGCCTGATCGCGGTGCGCGAACGCGCCCGCTTCATGCAGCAGGCCTGCGAGGCCCATCCCGGCACCATGGCCGCCATTCTCGGCATGAGTTGGGACAAAGTGGTCGAGGTGTGCCGTCACGCCCAGACAAGCGGCGTGGTCGTTGCCGCCAACTTCAACGGCGAAAAACAAATCGTCATCTCCGGCTCGAAGGAAGGCGTCGATGCCGCCGCCAAATTCGCCTCCGAGCACGGCGCCAAGCGCGTCATCCCGCTGGCCGTCGGCGGCGCCTTTCATTCGCCGCTGATGCTGCCCTCGCCGACGCAACTGGCGCCGGTGCTCGACCGTCTGACTTTCAAGAACGCCGCCCGCCCGGTCCTCCTCAATGTGACCGCCGAGCCGACCACCGACGCCGCCGTGATCAAGGCCAAACTGATCGAGCAGTTGACCGCCCCGGTGCTCTGGTATCCGACGTTGCAGCGGATGCAGAAAGACGGTGTCGCCACCTTAATCGAAGTCGGTCCGAAGAAAGTGTTGCTCGGCTTGGCCAAGTCGGTGCTCGAATCGGCGCAATTGGTCTCGCTGGACACCGCCGCCGATTTGGAGAACTGGGCCGCCACGCCGGTGACGGCGTAAACGGATTGATCACCTCACCACGGATCAGGTGCCCATGACAACATCCGCGCAATCCACTCCGGTCGCCCGCGTCGCGCTGGTCACCGGCGGCGCCAAGGGAATCGGCGCGGCCATCGCCCGACGTCTGGCCGTCGCCGGACACAAAATCGCCATTTGCGGACGCGACGAGGAGGCGCTGAAGCGCCAGGCCGGTCATCTGGCCGCGCTGGGCGCGGCCGCCGCCACCGTCACCGCCGACTTGCGCGCCGCCGACGCTCCCGACCGCATCCTGGCCGAAGTCGAAGCCGCGCTCGGACCGGTCGAGATCCTTATCAACAACGCCGGCGTCACCCGCGATGGACTGGCGGTGCGCATGTCGGAGGAGGATTTCCTCTCGATCCTGCAGGTCAATCTCGTGTCGGCCTTTGCGCTGGCGCGCCGTTGCGCTCGTCCGATGATGAAGGCGCGCTGGGGACGCATCATCAACATCAGTTCGATCGTGGCGGTCATGGGCAACGCCGGCCAGGCGAATTACATCTCATCGAAGGCCGGATTGATCGGGCTTACCAAGGCGCTGGCGGTCGAGCTGGCACCGCGCAACATCACCGTCAACGCCATCGCCCCCGGCTTCATCGCCACCGAGATGACCGCCGCCCTTCCCGAAAACATCGCCGCCCAGTACATGTCGCGAATTCCGCTTGGACGCTTCGGCGCTCCCGAGGACGTCGCCGGGGCGGTCGCCTTCCTGGCCGGAGAAGAAGCGTCGTATATCACCGGGCAGGTCCTGCGTATCGACGGCGGCATGGTGATGTCCTGACCCCGATATTGTGGTTGCGATGGCGTCGCAATTTTGGTTAACTCCCATGGTTCAAAGGGTTGTGAACAGGATGGCAATGAACGTATCGATAAGCAGGAGGGTCTTGAATGTCGTCCGTTGAGGAACGGGTAAAGAAGATCATCGTCGAGCAGCTTGGCGTCAACGCCGAGCAGGTCACCCCGAAAGCGTCCTTCATCGACGATCTGGGCGCCGATTCGCTGGACACCGTGGAGCTGGTGATGGCGCTGGAAGAGGAATTCGGGCTGGAGATTCCCGACGAGGAAGCGCAGAAGATCGGGACCGTCCAGGCGGCCATCGATTATATCAACGCCAAGTCCCCCAAGTGACGCTGATGCGCCGGCGTGACGGTGCAACACGTCCGCCGGCTTCTCTATGACAGAAAACTCCTTCCATCGCAAGCCGCAGCCCCGCCACCGGGTGGTCATCACCGGCATGGGGGCGATCACGCCGATCGGAATCGGCGTCGATGCCTATTGGAATGCGCTTTTGGCCGGGACCTCGGGAGCGGCGCGCATCAGCGCCTTCGATGTCTCGCCCTATCCGACGCAGATCGCCTGCGAGGTGAAGAATTTCGACCCAAACACCGTCGCCGACAAAAAGGAAGCCCGGCGGCTGGACCGCGCGCTGCTGTTCGCGCTGGGTGCCGCCGACGAGGCGGTCAAGATGGCCGGCCTTGAGATGGAGAAACTCGACCGCGACCGTTGCGGCGTGGTGATCGGCTCCGGCATCGGCGGCATCGACACCTTCGAAAAGCAGCATCAGACCCTGCTCAATCAGGGCCCGGGACGCGTCTCGCCGTTTCTCATTCCGATGATGATTATCGACATGAGTTCCGGGCTGGTGTCGATGCGCTACGGGTTCAAGGGCCCCAATTACGCGACCGTGTCGGCCTGCGCCACCGCCGGCCATGCGATCAGCGATGCGATGCACTTAATCGAGCGCGGCGACGCCGATCTGATGGTCACCGGCGGCGCCGAGGCGACGATCACCCCGGTCGCGCTGGCCGGGTTCTGCTCGGCGCGCGCCATGTCGACGCGCAACGACCAGCCCGAACGCGCCTCGCGGCCCTTCGACGCCGACCGCGACGGTTTCGTTATGGGCGAAGGCGCCGGGATTCTTGTTTTGGAGTCGCTCGAACATGCCACCCGCCGCGGCGCGCGCATCCTCGCCGAACTGCTGGGCACCGGCATGTCGGGTGATGCCTATCACCTGACCGCGCCGTCGCCGCACGGCGAAGGCGCGGCGCGCGCGATGAAGGCGGCGCTCCGCGACGCCGACATCCGTCCCGACCAGGTCGACTACGTCAACACGCACGGCACAGCCACCGATCTGGGCGACATCTGCGAGACCGAGGCGATCCGCTCGGTCCTCGGCGATCATGCCGGCGAGGTTGTCTGCAACTCGACCAAGTCGATGATCGGCCACCTGCTCGGGGCCGCCGGCGGCGTCGAACTGATCGCCTGCGTCAAATCGATCGAAACCGGGACCATCCACCCGACCATCAATCTCGAGACCCCGGATCCCAAATGCGATCTGAACTATGCTCCCTTGAAGCCGGTCCAACGGCCGGTCAAGGTGGCGATTTCGAATTCGTTCGGCTTCGGCGGCCACAACGTCACGCTGGTCGTCGGGGCCTATCGGCACAACGGAGGGTAGCAACGATCCGTATCGCGATCGCTTGTCGCCAGACGTAACACTCAAGGCACACGGGACCGGTATTCCGCGTCCACGAGGACCAAAGCCCTATCCGCATCTCCCCGACGGGAGGGGCTGCCGATAGGACTTCCCCGCCGCACCGATGCCGTCCCGCCCCGGCGCGTGGCCACGCGCCACTTCCGCAACCGGGAGTTGACGGACCATGGCGGACTTTTTCTCCCGCATCACGTCGCTGTTCGCGCGGCGGCCCCGCGCCGCGAGCGGCGATCTGCCCGACACCATCCTCGGGTACCGTTTTCGCAACACCGATCTGCTGCGCGAGGCGCTCACCCACCGCTCCTACGCCAACTCGGTCTCCGATCATCCGACCTATGAGCGTCTGGAGTTCCTCGGCGACTCGGTCCTCGGGCTGATCGTCGCCAAGCACCTGTTCCTGAAATATCCGGAGCAGACCGAGGGGCAGTTGACCAAACGCAAGGCCTCGCTGGTCAATCTCAAGACCCTGACCCAGGTGGCCAAGCGCGAGGGCATCGGCCAGTGGATCCGTCTGTCGCCGGAGGAGGACAAGGCCGGCGGACGGCGCCGCGGCTCGATTCTGTCTGATGTCTTCGAGTCGGTGCTCGGCGCGATCTACCTCGACGGCGGCCTCGATGCCGCCGCGGCGGTCGTCGAGCGCATCCTCCTGGTGCCGTTGGCGGAGGATGCCCCCGAACTGGTGGAGGTCAACTACAAGGGCGATCTGCTCGAGTACCTGCAGGGCCGCGGATTGGGCATGCCGCGCTACGAGGTCATCGACGAGTCCGGCCCCGACCACCAAAAGGTCTTCACCGTGGTCGTGCATGCCCACGGCCAGATTGCCGGACGCGGCGTCGGCTCCAACAAAAAGGACGCCGAACAACTGGCCGCCCGCGAGGCCCTGCAGACCCTCGGCGTCCACGTCAACGGCGAGTCGGTGACGACGTAAAAGCATCCACGCCGGCGAACCGAATCTCGACAAGCCGATCTTGTGGAGGGCGAGGCTCCCGCCGAGCCGCCATGGATGGAGGGAGTGTTGGTCACCGATTCGCGAATCCGTCAAGGGGAAGGCAACGGACGTGGATGCAGCGAGGCAATCGTGCTGCGGCCGCTCGTCCCCCCGAATCGCATGCGCGAAGATCTTACGGAATCGTTTAGGGAGGGCGAGGCTCCTGCCGAGCCGTCGTGGATAGTGGGCGCGTTGGTTACAAATTCGCGAATCTGTCAAGGGGAAGGCAATAGACATGGATGCAGCGAGGCAATCATGCTGCGGCCGCTCGCCCTCCCGAATCGCATGCGCGAAGATCTTACGGAATCGTTTAGGGAGGGCGAGGCTCCCGCCGAGCCGTCGTGGATAGTGGGCGCGTTGGTCACCGATTCGCGAATCCGTCAAGGGGAAGGCAATAGACATGGATGCAGCGAGGCAATCATGCTGCGGCGGCTCGTCAGGAGGCTCGCCCTCCCGGGGCGGCGTGGTGCGTCGGTAGTGTGTGGACGATCTGTCACAGAATGTGTCGGGCGCTACGAGCCTGTTGATGATCGATACAAATGACAGTACACTTGGCATGTATTGGACTGACTGAGCGACAGGAGAGATCGAACATGCATATCGTCGTCTGCATTAAACAGGTTCCGGAGATTGCGCTGGTGACCCTGGATGGCAAGGGTGGAGTGGTGTTGCCGCCGGGGCCGGGGGCGATCAATCCCTTCGATGAATACGCCGTCGAGGAGGGGATCCGTCTCAAGGAGAAACACGGCGGCACGGTGACCGTGCTCAGTTGCGGCGAGGAGACGGCGGTCAACGCGTTGCGCGACGCGATCGCGCTGGGCGCCGACCGTGCCGTGCTCCTGCACGATGCCGCCTTCGCCGGCTCCGACGGAGTCGCCATTGCCCGCATCCTCGCCGCCGGCATCCGCAAAATCGGCGACGCCGATCTGGTGCTCTTCGGCAAGAACGCGGTCGATACCGACCGTTCGATCGTCCCCGGCGCCGCCGCCGGATTCCTCGACTGGCCGCAGGCGCTCTTCGTCAAGAAGATCGAGACACTGGAAGGGAAGACCCTCACCGCCCTGCGTATGACCGAGGACGGTTTTGACCGGGTGCAACTGGCGCTGCCGGCGGTGCTCAGCGTGGTCAAGGAGATCAACGAGCCGCGTCTGCCCTCGCTGAAGGGCAAGATCAAGGCCAAAAGCGCGCCGGTGGAGAAGTGGGGAGCCGCCGACATCGGCATCGATCCTTCCACCGTCGGCGCCAATTCCGCCACCCGGGTAGTCGCGATGCATGCGCCGCCGTCGCGCTCCGGCTGTGAGTTTCTCGAAGGGGAACCGGCGCAGGTGGCCGAGACGCTCTTCCAGCGCCTGCGCGAGGCCAAGGTGATCTGAGACGCCCGGAGTGCGCGCATGGCCCGTCACGACCGTCTGCTGCACATCCTCTCGCTCCTGAAGACACGGCGCGTGGTCACCGTGTCCGAACTGGCGCGCGAGTGCGAAGTCACCACGCGCACGATCTACCGCGACATCGACACCATCTCGAGCGCGAATTACCCGATCTACTTCGACGGCGGTTACCGGCTGCTGCCGACCGCGGCGCTGCCGCCGCCGCAGTTTACCCCCGAGGAGCAATCGCTCCTGCAGTCGGCGCTGGACAGCTGGCCTCTGGCCAACACCCCGGCCTACCGGGCAACGCTCCGGCGCATCCAGGCCAAAATCGAAAGCTGGCAGGAGGCATCGCCGAAGCCGGCCCGCCCCATTCTCCATGTCCGTCCGCGCACCTCGCAGGACCGGGTCACCGACCCGCGCCTGTTCACCGCGCTCGAACAGGCGATTGCCGCCTCGCAGCGGGTGGAGATGAAGTATGACGCCATCACCTCCGGCCTGAGCACCCGGCGGGTCGATCCGTACCTGTTGGTCTTTCGCGGACGCGCCTTCTATCTGGTCGGCTGGTGCCATAGCAAGAACGCGGTCCGTCTGTTCCGCGTCGGACGCATCCGCTCCCTGAAGGTCACTGCGGAGTCCTTTGTCCGCGACCCGGCCCTGTCGGCCGAGCGGCTCTTCCGCGACAGTTGGGAAGTCTACCTCGGCGCCCCGTTTGAGGCGACCGTGCGGCTGACCGGCAATGCCGCGCGGATTGTTGCCGGCGCGCGACGTCACCCCTCCGAGCGATTCGTGCAGAAGGACCCGCGGACTTTGATCTATTCGGTCACCGTCAACTCGATCGAGGAGTTTGGCCGCTGGGTGCTGGGCTTCGGCGGCGAGGCGCGAGTCCTTGCTCCCGATTCGCTGGCGCGTTGGGTCAAGCGCCACGCCCGCGGCATCCTGGCCGCCTACCGCTCGGTCTGAGTCTTTGCCGCGAATCTGACAAGGCGGGGTTGACTCCCCCTAAGTGGAGAAATATCTTCGGTTTTCTGTCCATTTGGGGGCCAGCCAAGGAGAGAAACGTGAGGGAGTTTACCACCGACAACATTCGCAACCTCGGCCTCGTCGCGCACGGCGGCACCGGTAAGACCTCCCTGGCCGAGGCGATGCTTTTCACCATGGGTGCCGTCAGCCGGATGGGCCGCGTCGAAGAAGGGAACACCACCACCGACTACTCCGACGAGGAAATTGCCCGCAAGATGTCGCTGTCGCTGGCGTTGGCGCACATCGACATGAAGGGCAAGAAGTTCAACATCGTCGACACCCCCGGCTACGCCGACTTCCATGGCGAGGTCGTCGGCGCCCTGCGCGTGGTCGACACCGTCGTGGTGCTGCTCAATGCCCCCTCCGGCGTCGAAGTCGGCGCCGAGCACACCATGCAGATGCTCGATGAAACGACGCTCCCGCGGCTTTTCTTCATCAACAAAATGGACAAGGAGCATGCCAGCTTCCAGAAGTGCGTCGATGCCTTAATCGAGCGCTATGGCGTGCGCGCCGTGCCCGTGCAGTGGCCCATCGGCGAGGCCGCCGGCTTCAAGGGCATTGTCGATTTGATCCGCCAGAAGGCCTACAAGTTCGACGCCAAGGGGGAGGCCTTGGAAATGCCGTTCCCCGATGAGTTGAAAGCGACCGTCGCCGAGTGGCGCGGCAAGATCACCGAGGCGGCCGCCGAGGCCTCGGATGAGCTGATGGAAAAGTTCTTCGGCTCCGGCGAACTCTCCGAGCAGGAAATCCATGATGGCCTGGCCTCGGGCATCGCGCAAGGGAAGGTCTTCCCGATTCTCTGCGGCGTGGCCATCACCGCGGCCGGAGTGCGTCCGCTCCTGGAGTTCATCGACCAGTATTGCCCCTCGCCGGCGCAGCGTCCGCCGGTCACCGGGACCGATCCCGACCATGGCGATGCCACCGTCGAACGCAAATGCTCTCCCGATGAGCCGTTCTCGGCGCTGGTCTTCAAGACCGTCTCCGAAGCCCATCTGGGCGATCTCTCGCTGGTCCGTGTGTATTCCGGCCAGTTGAAGCATGGCGACGATGTCAACAACTCGACCCGCGGCCACGATGAACGCATCGGGCAGATCTATGTCCTCAACGGCAAGAACCGCGCCGAAATCGGCGTGCTGACCGCCGGCGACATCGGCGCGATCGTGAAACTGAAAAACACCCACACCGGCGACACCCTCTGCGATCGCAAGGCGAAGATCGTCCTGCCGCCGATCGCCTTCCCCGAACCGATCCTCGACATGGCCATCAAAGCCGCCTCCAAGGGCGACGAGGAAAAAGTCGGGCAGGCGCTGGCCCGGCTGCACGAGGAGGATCCGACCTTCTCGCACAAGGTGATGCCCGACATCCATCAGACCATCATCAACGGCCAGGGCGAGCTGCAGTTCGACGTTGTGGTGAGCAAACTGAAGAAACGCTTCGGGGTCGAAGTCACGCTGGAAAAGCCGCGCATCCCGTATCGCGAGACCATCACCACCAAGGCCGAAGTTGAATACAAACACAAAAAGCAGACCGGCGGACGCGGCCAGTATGGCCACGTGCTCCTGCGCCTGGAGCCGCTCAAGCGCGGCGAGGGATTCGAGTTCGTCGATGAGATCACCGGCGGCGTCATCCCCTCGAAGTTCATCCCCTCGGTGGAAAAGGGCGTGGTCGAGGCCATGCTGGAAGGCGGCCTCTCCGGCCACCCGGTTGTCGATGTCCGTGTGGCGGTCTTCTACGGATCCTACCACGATGTCGATTCGTCGGACATGGCCTTCAAGATCGCCGGCATGATGGGCTTCAAGGAGGGATTCCTGAAGTGCCATCCGGTGATGCTTGAGCCCATCTACGAAGTCGAAATCACCGTGCCCGATGACTACACCGGCGATGTCATGGGCGATATGTCCTCGCGGCGCGGCAAGATCCTCGGCATGGAACCGTTGGGCAAATGGCAGCGCATCCGCGCCCAGGCGCCGTTGGCCGAACTGTACAAATACTCAACCACTTTGCGTTCGCTCACCCAGGGACGCGGCACCTACGCGCGCAAATTCTCTCACTACGAGGAGGTGCCGCGCGAAGTGGCCGGAAAGGTGATCGAGGAGGCGAAGGCCGCCAAGAAGGCCGCCGAGGCCTGATGACGACGGAAGCGCGATTTGTGTAGGGGCCGGATTCTCCGGCCCTTATCATTTGCGCCAGGAGGGGAGAGATGCGCGCTATGACAAAGCAAACTGGGATCGACCATGATTCGCGCCAGGGCGGCCGTCTGGAGCAAGACAGCCGGGGCTGGATTACCGCTTGCGCCGGGATGACGATTGCGATGCTCACCGTGCTGGTGGTCTGTCCGGCCGTGCCCGCGCAGGCCCAACCGGAGTCCAATGCCCGCGCCTGGGTGGTCTGGCCCAGTGGCGCCGTGGCCTTTCCCACCGGGCGGTTCGGGGAAAAGGACGAGGAGGCCAACCCGCCGAAAGATGGGCACAAGACCGGCTTCGATGCCGGACTTGATCTGGGCTACTTTGTCAGCGACTTCGCCTGCGTCGGGGTCAGTTACAACTACGCCCGCTTCGATCTCGATCTGGTCGGCAACGGCGGACGCGAGGGGAACACATCGGCCTACACCCTTCAGGCCTGGGGCCGCTTCTTTCTGCCCGGCGGCTACTCACACTGGCAGCCGTATCTCTTCGCGGCCGCCGGAGTGGGGCGTCCCAAGGGAACGATCGCGTATGATCCCCCGGTGCAGTTTTCCGGTCTGCCGGCGCCCACCGAAGAACTGGAGAGCACCGTCGATATGACCTCATCGATTGCCGGCGGCATCGGCGTCCTGGTACCCGCCTCCCGGCGGCTGGCCTTATCTTTTGAGCCGCGATACGTGGTTGTCCACGCCAAAGGGACCGCCCGGACCGATCTGTTCTCCCTGTCCGATGGCTCCCAAGCCGAGGTTAAAGAAGACCCTGACGGGAATCGCCTCAAAGCCAAGTCCAACACCAACTGGTGGGAATTGCGGTTTGGCGTGGTTTTTATGCTAAGGTAGAAACCTCGCAAAATCGTATCTCGCAAGACATTGCGCGGCAATCACTTGACTGCCGCGCACTTTTTATCGACCGCGGAAATTTTTCTAAATGGTTGAGAATTATACTCTTGACAGAATTCTGCCCCGGTGATTTACTCTCGCCGACTCCCGGGTGGGGGTCGGGTGGATTTGGAGTCAATTGCAAGTCAACAACCTTTCAAAGGGAGGGTCGGAAATGAAGAAGTTTGCAATCGCTCTATTCGCGCTGACTCTACTCAGCGTGGCCGGGACGGCCAATGCTGAGATGGGTGTTGGAGTCGTCTGGTCGGGCAATGGGATCGTTCCGAACATGGTGTTGCCCATCAAGATGGCCTCCGGGTTGGTGATTGAGCCGATTCTCGGCTTCGACAAGAGCGAGACGGACATTCCGTATATCGACGAGGACGAGGTGCCCGCGGATTTCGATCTTAGCATTACGAACATTCGCGCTGGCGTTCGAGTCGAGAAGCAAATGAAGATGGACGGCATCACGCCCGTCTTTGGCGGGATGGCGATGATCGACCTCTGGTCGCCGGGCGGAGACCTGAGCGATGAGATTGACAGCTGGACCAACTTCTCGTTTGGCGTCTACGTCGGAGCCTCGGCGCCGTTGGCCGAGGGTGTCGACCTGGTTGGCACTTGGGGACCGACGATAACTTCCTTTGGCGAAATCAAAGCCGCCGATGATGACGAGATTGTCCTGCAGGAGTCCGCGACCAACATCGGCTCGACTGCGAATCTGTCGCTGCGGTTCTGGATCTGGTAACTTCACCTGAACTTGGCAGTCCAATGCCCGCCTCCGGTCGGAGGCGGGCATTTCTTTTTCTGGATTGCGGCCGCATTCCGGCGAATAATTGCGCCGCTGGTCGGTAGTAAGCGATACGCGCCAGATCGCGGCGCGGGCGATGCAGCGACGATTGTGATGGGGAGGGTCCGGTGAACAGACAGTTTCTGGTCATTCTGTTGGTCGCGGTGATTGCGGGCACTGCCTGCGCCGCCGTGGCGCAGGCCGAAGTCAAGAAGGGCGAGATCATGTTCGGGCCGTATGGGCTCTTCTACCTGCCCACCGACGATTACCCGTCGCCGGTGATGGACGATGTCCCGTATGTCGACGTGGGCTCCGACATCGAGCCCGGCCCCGGCCTGGCCGGCGCCATCGACCGGATGCTCACCGACCGTCTCTCGGTCGGCGGCGAGTTCAAAGTCTACTTCGGCAGCTTCGATGAGTCGGTCCTGCAGGACTTCCTCGATTTCCACTCGGCCCCTTACGAGGGCCTCGACGAGGCCGAGCTGACCTGGCGCACGGTGCACTTCGGCGCGCGGGCGCGTTACTTCCTCCAGCCGGAACGCGGCATCAATCCGTTCCTGCAGGGGGGCGCCGGGCTGTATGTCAGCAAGCTCAAGGCGGAATTTCGCCAGCTCCGCAGCAGCGGCACCACCAACGACTATGCCCGCTCGGAATCGTTCACCGATCTCGGCGTGTCCATCGGCCCCGGAGTGCTGGTGCGTGTCTCCCCAACCGTGCGGCTGTCGTTGGAGGCGACCTTCAACAATGTCTTCACCGCCGAACGCAACGTGCGCTACCTGTCGGCGTCGGCGGGCCTGATCTTCAGCGTCACACCGGAGTGACCGTCGCCGCTCCCGCGGCCTTGCCCGGCGCGGCCGGATGACGTATCTTTGGCGTCTGTCTGGCGATTTGCGCAGGAGATAAAGGGCTATGTCGGGTCACTCCAAATGGTCAACCATTAAGCGCAAGAAGGGCGCGATCGACGCCGCCCGCGGGCGCATTTTCACCAAACTGATCAAGGAAATCACGGTCGCGGCGCGTGCCGGCGGGGGAGACCCC
>DATMBC010000019.1 GCA_035559435.1 bacterium | reverse complement strand
CCCGGGCCCGCCCCTTCGTGACTTCAGAAACTGCGGTGGATTACGCTACGCCGGATCGGACGGCACCTGCTTGACTCCCGCCAAACGTCCCGCGTGTCTGGCCGCGCCCTCCCAGTCCGAACGCAACCGCACCATCAACTTTGCCCCGTCGGGCGAGCCGCCGCCGTGCATGCAGCCGGGGACGCCCGCGCCGATCGTCAGCCATTCGATCAACCGCGCCACCCGATAGCGGGTGTCGCCATCGACTGCGCCGCCGAGGTAGCGCTTGAGTTTGTCGCCGTACTCGGAGTTTTCCAGATCCACCGACGACGGCATGCAGCCGGTCTCGGCGATGCCGCCGGCGATCTCCTGCGCCAGACGCGAGGTCTCATAGGGCAGCGTGGCCACGTGCACCTTGTTCACGTTGGCCAACAGCGGATCGGGAATCCAGACACCCGAGGGATGCTGCTTGCCCAGCGTCGCCGCGGCGATGCCGACGCCGTAGGTCGTCTCGTTGTTGATCTGCATCGCGACCAGTTTGTCGCGAAAGGCCTTGCTGGAAAGTCCATTGGAGCGCGCCGCCAGAATGGCCGCGCCGATCTTGACATCCCCCTGCCCCGCCACGCAGCCGCCGATTGCCGACCGGTAGGGCATGATGAAGTTCAGGACCGAAGCCGCGGTGAACTCGACTTCGCCGTTAAGGAAAATGCGTTCGTTGGGGACAAAGACATTATCGAAGAGCAGATACCCCTGCGTGATCCCGCCGGTGCCCGACGGGACATCATACCCCGGCTCCGTTTCGCGCGTGTCGGAGGGACGGCGAGCCTCGACCACCGTCAGCCCGACAACGTCGCGCGGCACAACAAAGGCGATCGCCCAATCTTCCTCGCCTTTCTTGCAGCCGGTGCCGGGCAAGACAAACACTTCCTCGGCCGCGGCCGAACCGGCGATCATGACTTTGGCCCCGCGGACGACCACACCGTCAGGGCGGCGCTCGACCACATGCAGGTTCATGTCGGGGTCGGCCTGCTGCGACGGCGACTTGCTGCGATCGCCCTTCGGATCGGTCAGGGCGCCGCAGCAGGCGATGTCGCGCTCCTGCGCGCTTTTCAGCCAGGCGCGCAGACGGGCGTGGTAGTCGGTGCCCCTCTGGTTGTCCAGATCGTAAGTGGTCGCCCACATCGCGTTGAGCGCATTGCCGCCGACACACCGTCCCCCGGTGCAGGTCCCGGTCTGCTGGAAGGCCCAGCGCTTCATCCTGCAGACGGCGACGACATCGTCGGCGGACCGCATCAGCGACAGATAGCGCGACACCGGCCCGCCGGTCAGGTCGGATTGGGTCGTGACAATTTCCCGCTCGTCGGGATTCTGTCCGGCGGCAAACAGACGCGCGTGCCCATTCACCGCCCGCCGCGTTGCCGGATGGGTCGTCACGTCGTTGATCAACTCGCCGAATTTGTACACGTTCGGACGCATGGCGCGCAGCGCGTCCATGTATTGGTCAGGGGTACGCAGGGACACAGGACACCTCCGGGGTGGGGATCGACCGCCCAGTTGTCCATGCAATCTACGGAATCCGCCGCGAGCCCTTGAGCCGACCGCCCGTGGTTTTGACAAACGGCCCGTCAATTCCGACGGATCACCGTTGATGCGCCGCAATCGGGGCCGTATCTGTGCCCTCGGACGAAGGGACCAAGCATGACCGCCTACGATGAACTCAGCCGTGAAGACCTGCTGCGCGCCCTGCGCATGTTCGCCGCCAACTGGCTGGCCCATGACGGCTGCTGGTTCCTGGCCGCCGAGGAAAAGCACGGCATGGAAGAGGCCATCCGTCTGGATGAGCGCTCCTGGGAGCGCTTTTCGGTCTCCGAAGCGCGACGGATCATGTCCACCTTCGGCATACCCGCCGACGGCGGACTGGGGGCGCTGGAGCGCGCGCTTCACCTGCGCATGTACGCCCTGATCAACGAGCAGCACAGCGAGTGGTCCGCCGGTCGCAAGACCCTCCGCTTTACCATGGACCGTTGCCGCGTGCAGGAAACCCGCCGTCAGAAGGGCCTGCCCGACTTCCCCTGCAAGAGCGTCGGGATCATCGAATTCAGCAACTTCGCCCGGACCATCGATCCGCGGATCCGGACCCGCTGTGTCCATTGCCCGCCGGAGGCCACCGACGGCAAGTATTGCAGTTGGGAATTCACGATCGCCGTGTAGGGCGGGCTGCGCCCGCCGGCTCTTCGTTCCAGCTGCTTTGGGCGCCGGGACACGGCTTGAGAGCCGCTTCTACGATCTGGGAATTGCTACGCGGTGGCGCGCCGGGCCCTACGCGTGATGATGCCGCACATCGCGCCCTTCGAGGAAATAGATCACATCCTCGGCGATGTTGGTGGCGTGGTCGGCGATGCGTTCGAGGTGATGGGTCACCAGGATCAGTTGAAGCAATTGCAGAAAATTGTGGGTCTTCTTCTCCGCCTGAACGATCAGGACACTCTCGATTTCGTGGCGCAGCTGGTCGGCGGTCTTCTCGTCCTCCAGCACCTTGCGCGCCAGCGCCACATCCTTGCGGATGAAGGCGTCAAGCGCATCGGCCACCATCGAGGAGGCGATGCGCACCAACGGCGACAGATCGATCGTCGGCCATTCCCCCTCCTGCCGGTCGAGCGTCTGCGCCCGTTTGAGCAGGTTGATGGCCTGGTCGCCGATCCGTTCGAGGTCCGAGTTCATCTTCAGCGCCGAAGCGATCAAGCGCAGGTCGGCGGCGGCCGGTTGACGGAGCGCCAGCAGTCGCAGGCAGATATCGTCGATCTGCAGATGCAGTCGATTGACCTCGGCCTCATCCTGATACAACTGCTGCGCCACCGCGTCATCGTGCTCGGTGAGCAGACGCACCGCCTGGCCGAGCATCGATTCAACCAGCGCCCCCATCGTGACCAGGAAGTGGCGCAATTCCGCCAGATCGGCGTCGAAATGTCGTTGCATAGTCTCTACAAACTCCCCCGCCATCGGCGTCGGATCATCCGAACCGACCGGTCACATAATCCTCGGTGCGTTTCTGCGTCGGCGTGGTGAAGATCTTCGCCGTCGGGCCGTATTCGACCACCTCGCCCATATAGAAAAACCCGGTGTATTGCGAAATTCGCGCCGCCTGCTGCATGTTATGGGTGACGATGACGATCGTGTAGCGCGTCTTCAAATCCTCGATCAATTCTTCGATCTTCGCGGTCGAAATCGGATCCAGCGCGCTGGCCGGCTCGTCCATGAGCAGGACTTCGGGACGCACCGCCAGCGCCCGCGCGATGCACAGCCGCTGCTGCTGGCCCCCGGAAAACATGAACGCCGGCTTGTTCAGATCGTCCTTGACCTCATCCCAGAGCGCCGCCAACCGCAACGACTCCTCGACCGTCTCGTCGAGAATCCGCTTGTCCCTGACACCGGCGATCCGCAGCCCGAAGGCGACGTTCTCGTAAATCGATTTCGGAAACGGATTCGAGCGCTGGAAGACCATGCCGATGCGCCGCCGCAGCGCGGTCACGTCGACGCGCGGATCGTAGATGTCATGGCCGTCGATCGAAACCTCGCCGGTCAGACGCGCTCCGGGGATCTGATCGTTCATCCGGTTGAGCGCGCGCAGAAACGTGCTTTTGCCGCAACCCGACGGCCCGATCAGCGCCGTCACCGCATGCGTGACGATATCGAAGTCGACATGGTGCAGCACCTGGTTGTCGCCGTAATAGAAATCCAGCCCGCGGGCGCGCATCTTGACGGTGGTCGGATCCGACATGGGCGATGACACCTCACGATCGACGGAACGTGCCGGGCTCGTCTCCGGAATGCGCGGCAAGGTAGGAACAGAAGCGCCCATCTGTCAAACCGCCTGCCGTCCGCGCAGACGGTACCGAATCAGCACCGCCAGGGCATTGAGCGCAAATGTGAGCAACAGGAGCACCAGCACCGTGGAGTACAGAATCGGCAGCGTCGCCTCGACGTCGGGCGACTGCGTCGACATCACATACACATGGTACCCCAGCTCCATGAACTGATCGTTGAGTCTGTGCGGCAAGTACGGCAGGAAGTAGGCGGCGCCGGTGAACATGATCGGCGCGACCTCGCCCGCCCCGCGCGACACCGCCAGGATGCCCCCGGTGAGAATTCCCGTCAACGAATTGGGCAGAATCACCCGCGCAATCGTCTGCCACCGCGTCGCCCCCAGCGCGTAGGAGGCCTCGAGGTAATCGTTGGGGATGGCGCGCATCGCCTCTTCGGTGGCCACGATCACCACCGGTAGAGTCAAAAGGGCCATCGTCAGCGACGCCCAGAGGATCGCCGGCTGCCCGAAGGTGAGCTGCCCGCCAAAGAAGAGGTTGTCCATCCCCTGCCCGACGAACTGGATGAAGAATCCCAAGCCAAACAATCCGAAGACAATCGCCGGCACACCCGCCAGATTGTTGACCGCCACCCGCACCAAGCGCGAAGACCAGGCGTCGGGACGCGCGTAGTAGCGCAGGTAAATCGCCGTCGCCACCCCCAGCGGAATGACCGCGATCGTCATCAGAATGACGAGAAAGACCGTGCCGAAAATCGCCGGGAAGATGCCGCCTTCGGTCATCCCCTGCGAGGGCACGCCGGTGAGGAATTCCCAGGTCAGCCGTCCGATGCCGTGCGTCACGATGTTCCACAGGATGACGGCCAGCATCGCCACCACGCACAGCGTCAGGAACCCGGTCAGAAACGGCAGCGGCGAAAACCACTTCGTCCAGCGCGATTTCTGCGCCAGCGCTTCGCGCGCCGCGGCGACAATCTCGGCGTTCGACGATGATGGCGCCGATGGATTCATCCGTTCATCCCGCCCGTCCGGTCAACCGCCGCTTCAAACGTCCCACATACATTTCGCCAACCAAATTGATCAGGAACGTCAGGACAAACAGCAGGCCCCCGATGAAGAAGAGCACGTGATAGTGCGCCGAGCCGTTGACGACTTCGGCCATTTCCGCGGCAATCGTGGCCGACATCGTGCGCACCGAATCGGTCAGCGGCAAACTCCACGTCGCCGCGTTGCCCGAAGCCATCAGCACGATCATCGTCTCGCCGATGGCGCGTCCGAATCCGAGCGCCACCGCGGCAAAGATGCCGGGGGCCGCCGCCGGCAACACCACCCGCCGCGCGATCTGCCACGGGTTTGCGCCCAACGCCTGCGCCGCCTCGCGATACTGCCGCGGCACCGCGCGCAGCGCCTCCTCGGCGACCGTGTAGATGATCGGTATGATGGCGATCCCGAGCGCGATGCCCGCCGTTGTGGCGTTCAGACGATACTTCCAGTCGAATGCCTCCTTCAGCCAGCCGGCCAGCACCATCAGCGCGAAAAAGCCCAGCACCACCGACGGGATCCCCGCCAGCATCTCAATCACCGGCTTGATGACTTCGCGCGCGCGGCGCGGCGCGAATTCGGAGGAGTACATCGCGGCCCCCACCGCAAACGGCGTCGCAAACAGGATCGCGATCAGCGTCGCTTTCAGCGAGCCGAGCAGCAGCGGCGGCAGCGAGTACTTGGGAACCTCCGAGACCGGCTGCCAGATGAAGGTCTTGGGCTTGTTGGCGCGCCACTCCAGCGGCGTCACCATCTTCGACAGTGTGACTTCTTCATGGACCTCCGCCGAGAAGAAGACCGGCAACGCCTCGCGGCCCACAAAGACGAAGATGAGCACGATGGCGGCGATGGCCCCGACCGCCCCGACCGTGAACACATACGTCATGAGCCGGTCGCGGCGGCGATCGGCCGGGCGCAGGCCGTAGGTCGGCCGCTCACGCCGTCGGGTCATCAGCGTCTGCTGCGTCATCGTCGCGTATGCTAACGGCCGGAGTCGCTCTTCGGCGCTTCACCCGTCTTGGGTTTGGGCAGGGGGTAGTAGCCGACCTCGCTCACCACCGCCTGGCCCTCCGGGCCCAGCACCCAGTCCACCAACGCCTTGATCTCGCCCGTCGGCTCGCCCACCGTATACCAAAACAAGGGTCGCGCCAACGGGTACTTGCCGGAAGCCACATTGGCTTCCGTCGGCTCAAAGTACTCCGAACTCCCCTCGTTGGCAACCGCCAGTGGCCGGACGCCGCTGGAGTAGCCGATGCCGCCATACCCGATTGCCCATTCATCCTTGGAGACGGCGTTGATAATCGAGGCCGTTCCCGGCAGCGTCTGCACTTGGGGCGCGAAATCCTCGTTCTTGAGGATGTGCTCCTTGAAGTAAGCGTAGGTGCCGGAATTGTTCTCTCGCGAATACACCACGATTTCCTCGTCCGGGCCGCCGACATCCTTCCATGAAGTGATATCGCCCTGGTAGATCGCCTTCAGTTGCGTCGCATTCAGCCGCGTGATCGGGTTTTTCTCATGCACGTAAATGGCCAGTCCGTCCAGGGCGGTGGCGATCTCGCTGGGGGCGGCGCCGCGCTTGGCCTTGACCTCGTCTTTTTCCTTGTCCTTCATCGATCGCGACGACTGGGCGATGTCCGCCGAGCCGTTGATCAGCGCGGCGATGCCGGTGCCCGATCCGCCGCCGGTGACCTGGATCACCGCATCCTTGTGTGTCTTCATGTACACTTCCGCCCATCGCTGCCCCAGAATCACCATGGTGTCCGAACCTTTCATGGTGATGGCTTTTCCGGCCAGTCCGGACGTCCCCACGGCAAGCAGCAATAGCGCGGCCATGGCGAACACGGTGGTGAGGCGATGAATCGTCACTTGCTCCTCCTTCGGGTTTGCGTTCAAAATGTGTACACCCATTCCATGGTCAGGATGTTGTCCTTCAGATCCTTGGTCGTTCCCGGCTCCAGCCCGCTGCGGGCATTCTTGCCCGACTTGGGAATCTCGTAGACCAGCTTGACCTTGCTGTGATTGTCCCAGAAGTAAACCAATCCGAGCCCGTAGGCGACAAACTCATCGCTTTTGATGTCACGGTCGGGATCGTAGTAGTCGATGCGCGAGATGAACTGAAGATTGGGATGAAGATTCTGCGCGAGCACAACATCTAGTCCCGTCACGTCACGCGTGGTGTCGGAGGACAGAAACGCCTTCGACTGATTCTTCGGCTCCTGTCCGACGACAAACTCGGCCTTCAGCGCGCCGCCGCCCAGCCGCGGCACGTCAAAGGCGAATTGCGCATCCGCCCCGTAGCGAATCTTGTCGGTCGACGACGGCGTCTGGACAGGGACGGCGGAGTCGCTGGGATTGAACTGCTCGCCCCAATACCCCGAAACGCCGACATCGAGCGCGCCAAAATCGCATGCAGCGCGGGCGATGAAATCCTTGCTCTTGTTCGGGTCGGTCGCGCCAAAGACACGATCCTCGATGCCGTTGCCGTTGAACACGCCGGCGGTCAGATTCAGGTCGTAGCGATCCTCGATCTTGAACGCGCGTTCAACTTTGACACCGCGGTCGCGCTCCCCCGGAAACAAGGTGCGCGACCAGCGTGCCCGCTCGGGAAACTCACGCTTCGACGACGAGAAACTGACCTCGTAGCCAAACGGCCAGTTGAATTGTCCCAGCGTGAATCTCACTTCCGACCTGGGCTCGGTCAACGCGACGAAGGCCTCTTTCAGGGAGACGCCGGAGGCGGAGCCGTCAAAGTATACAACGCCGGAGGCGTTCTTGTTGGCTTGAAACGTCACCTTCAGCCGACCGCGGCGAATGTAGAATCGATTCAACAGCTTGCCCATGTTCCTGGAGTCCGTCGATGCCGTGCCCAACGCCGGATTGCTGATTGCATCATCATGATACTCGTAGCGCGCCTGCACGTACCCGGACACTTTGAACTTCTTCAAGTTCTGAACGGCCGTTTCCACCGCTGAAAGTCGTCCCGCCAGCGAATCTGCCGACGGCTCTTGCGCGTACGATGAAGATCCTGTTAACAGTGCGATAACAATCGCAACCGCGCACACCAGTCCGTTTCTCATATCCCCTTTCTCCGGGTGAGCCCCATGCCCCGCCCGGTTGTGCGTTGCGGACAACGCCATGAACCTCAGAGGAGATTGCCGCGGTATGTTACGTATGTAAACTGTGTGTAAATTGAAGTCTAATCCAGAGCGATGCGGTAAAGTTAGGTCGACTCGATTTCTCCCCTGCCGGCCGCCCGACCCGTTGATGACAGTGGCGACCTGTCCCGCAGTCTTTACGCTTGAGAACGGGGCATCCTCGCATGGCTGGTGGACGTGCGATTCAGCGGCCTGGGAAAGAACAGGCGGAAGGTGGTCCCGACGCACTCTTCGGTCACGAAGGTGACGGTGCCGCCATGAGATTCGACGATTTGCCGGACGATGGCCAGCCCGAGTCCGGTCCCCTGGCTTTTGCCGTAAGTCACAAATGGCATGAACAACGTGTCGCGAATCTCCGGGGGGATGCCGCCGCCATTGTCGGAGACTTCGAGCGTGACGCCCTCCACCGCGCCGTGGACGTCGACGGCGATGCGTCCGCCGGCAGGCATGGCGTCGCGGGCGTTGGCAATCAGGTTTTGCAGCGCCCGCCAGATCCTGACATTGTCGCCTTCGATGCTGAAGTCACAGCCCGGGTCCGCGTTCGCGGAACCGGCCAGCGTAATTCCCTGCCTGGCGCAGGCCGGGGCATAGGTCTCGATGACCTCGTTCGCCAAGGCGGACAAATCGACGATCCGGCGGACGACTTTGATTTCGCCGCGGGTGAATTCCAATATGTCGTTGCGCATTCCCACGATCAGATCGACTTCGCGTTCAATGACGCTAATGTGCTTTGACCGCTTCTCCGGGCTCAGTTGGCCGTTTTTCAGCAATTCCGCCAGTCCGAGAATCGTCTGGAGCGGATTGTTCAGGTCATGGATCAACGAGGCCATGAGCTCGCCGATGGTCTTGAGACGTTCCGCCTGCTTTAGACGTTCCTCCGCCTCGAGGAGGGAGCGCCGCCGCGTCGCCTCCCGCAGCTCCCGCAGGATGGCCGGCACCAGACGGGCAAGGTTTCCCTTCATGACGTAGTCATGTGCACCGGCTCGCATCGCCGCCACGGCCGTCTCCTCCGTGATGGTCCCCGAAACGATGATGAAGGGAATGTCCAATCCTGTTCGATGGAGGTAATCGAGCGCCTGAACGCCGCTGAAGCGAGGCAGTGAGTAGTCGGAGATGATGACATCCCACGTTCCATCCGCCAGCGCGCGGTTCATTTCACCGGCCGACTCAATGCGTCTGCAGTCGGGCGCGAAGCCGCCGCGACGCAGCTCCGCCTCGATCAAAATCGCGTCATCCTCCCGGTCTTCGACCAGGAGAACCCTCAGCGGAAGATTCATTGGACAGTCCTCACCGTTTCCGGGACCTCGTTCATGAGGAGCCAATACAGCCCCAGATTCCGAACCGCCTCCACAAATTGCTCAAAGTCCACGGGTTTGCGAATGTAGCTGTTCGCGCCCAGCGAATAGCCCTTCAGGAGATCCTGCTCCTCCAGCGAGGACGTCAGAATGACCACCGGGAGAAGCTTCGTCCGGGGATGTGCACGGATCCGCTGGAGCACACCCAGCCCGTCAAGGCGCGGCAGCTTGAGATCCAGCAGGACCACCTGTGGCAGACCCGTCGTCCCGCGCGCCGACTCCGTTTCAGCCCCATGGAGCAGGGCAAGCGCCTCCACTCCATCGTGCGCCACGACGATCTCGTTGGTGATGTTATGACGCTTCAACGCCCGCAAGGTCAACGCCACGTCGTCCGGGTTGTCCTCCACGAGGAGGACCCATTTCTCCTTGTTCATTATTGCCCCCCGATGCTTCTGCTGAGAGCGTGAAATAGAACGTCGCTCCGGCCCCCACCGCGGCCTCGGCCCACACGCGCCCTCCGTGTCGGGCGATGATGCGCTGGACCGTGGCCAAACCAATTCCCGTGCCTTCAAACTCGTCGGCGGAATGCAGTCGCTGAAACGCGCCAAAGAGCTTGTCGGAATACTCCATGTCGAAACCGGCGCCGTCATCCCGGATGAAAAAGACGGGTGCCGGCCCGTCCCGACGCACTCCAAAATGGACGTGCGCAACCGATCGGCGCGACGTGTACTTCCATGCATTTCCCAGCAGATTTTGGAGAACAACCGCAAGCAGCCGCGGGTCGGCGTGCGCGGCCATCTCGCCGTCGACGAGAGTCTCCACGACGCGCTCCGGATGCTGCTTTCGCAGTTCGCCGATGATGCGATTGCCCAGGGCCGTCACGTCGACCGGTCGGAAGTGCATGCTCTGCCGGCTGAAGCGCGACAACTGCAACAACGCGTCAATGAGCTCATCCATCCGTTGGGCGGCGGCGCGAATCCGGTTGAGGTACTCCACCGCCGTCGCGTCGAGCACAGCGCCGTAGTCCTCCATCAGGGCGCGGCTGAATCCGTCCAGACTCCGGAGGGGCGAGCGAAGGTCGTGCGAGACGGAATAACTGAACGACTCCAGCTCCTTGTTGGCCGCCTCCAGTTGACTGGCGCGGCGCAACAGATCCAGATTGAGCTGGCGGATTCGCTCCTCGGCCAGTTTTCGCTCCGTGATGTCCTCGGAGATTCCCAGCAGATACGCCGGCTTCCCGTCGGGTCCGTTAATCGGCAGCTTCTTGGTGTGCAGGAACCGCACTTGCTTGTCTTTGGTCTGGATCGGCTCCTCGGGAATGTCGACAAGTTGACCGCCCTCGAGCACGGCACGGTCCTGCGACGTGAAGAAGTCCGCCTCCTCCGGCGGAAAGAAGTCGTAATCGCTTTTGCCGATCAGTTGCTCGCGGGAGTATCCCAGGAGCGCTTCCCCCGCCCTGTTGAAACGGACAAAGCGCAGCTCCTTGGCATCCTTGACGAACACCATATTGGGAATGTTCTCCAGTATCGATTCGGCAAGCGCCTTGGCGGCGCGGGCCTCTTCTTCGGCCCGCTTGTACTCCGCGTTGGCTTCCTTGAGTTGACGGCTTGCTTCCGCCACCTCCTGCGCTCGCCGGAAGATTTGCGACTCCATCATCTCTACTTGCTGGCGCGCCTCCCGCGTCAACTGTTGTTGCTCGGCGCGGGCATTCTTGAGCTTCACAAACTCCGTGATGTCGACCACGCAGTGGATGATGTAGATCAGTGTGCCATCGGCGTCGAGAACCGGCTTATTGTGCGGACTCCAATACCGCTCCTCAAATCCCCCGCCCGCCGCTTCCGGTTTGCGGATGTCGTATTTTTGCACGGGCATCGAGTCGGCAACTTTGCTCCGAATGACGCGCTCCAGTGATGCGCGCAGATTTCGCACGCCCTCCGTCGCCGGGTCATCGGGGTTGTCGGGAAAGACGTCAAAGAGATCGCGCCCGACGACCTCCTCCCGACAGGTCATTGTCGCGCGGGCATAGGCGTCGCTCACCGCCGCAATCACAAGCTCCGGCGTGAGCACCAAATACAAGCCCGGCGCGGATTCGAACAGCGCGCGGAAATCGGGACGGCCGCACGGTGGTCGCTCAATCTTGCGCTTGTCCATATTCTCTGTCGCCATAGAAGCTCTGGATGTCGACCCATTGTCCCAACTCCTGTCCATATTGCAGTGAAGCGGCGCCACGCGCTGGCGCGGTATCAGGAGACGAGGGCTCCGGGGGCATTCCGTTCCCATTATCAAGTATCGGATGGAAACCGTCCGGATTTAGGCACAAACCCGAGCGCCATCGTCCCTTTTTACTGCCGGTGTATACGGTGGCGCCGGTGGCGCGGGCGGATGGCAAGAGTGCGGCGGCTGGAGTCGACGACCGCAAGGCGGCCGATAGCGCATACGCCCCCCGGACCGGTCGTTCAAGGCGGGGCGGGCTGGCGCAAAGGATGGCCGGTCAACATGATACCAGTTGCGATCGCGGGACGTGGCCCTGGCGCTTCCTCTCGAGGGCCACGTCACGCGTCCGGACCGGATCACCGCTAGCAGCGGAAAGCGACAAAACTGTCGTAGCGGTTCATACGGCGTCGCCCTGCGGCAGGCGCACGATGAAGCGGCTGCCGTGGGGAATGTTGGGTTCGTAGCGGGCCTCGCCACCGTGGGCTTCGGCCAGATGCTTGACGATCGACAGCCCCAGGCCGGTGCCGCCCATCTCCCGCGAACGGCCGCGATCCACGCGGAAGAAGCGTTCGAACAATCGCGGACGGTCGGCTTCGGGAACTCCCATGCCCACGTCGAACACGGTCAGAACCAGATCACTCTCGCAACGGCGGGCGCTGACCGTGATCGGGTGCCCCTCCGGGCCGTACTTGATGGCGTTGTCGATCAGGTTGGTCAGGATGCGTCCCACCGCATCGCGGTCGGCCAGGCAGGCGTCGGCATCGGCGGGAATGTCGCGCACCAGCGTCTGTGACTTTCCGGCTAGCGCCTGCGCGAGAAAGGCCTGAATTTCATCCACCAGAGCGGTCAGGGAAAACCGGGTCATCTCGGGACGGTATCCCGGCGCTTCAATGCGCGAGAGATCGAGCAAGTCGCCGACAATCCGGTTCATGCGTTCAGCGTTGCGCTCGATCGTGCCGAGAAAGTCGGCCGCAGGCGATGCCAGTCCGGTATCGCGCAAGGCGGACGCATAGCCAAGGATTGACGTGAGCGGCGTGCGGAGTTCGTGTGACACGTTGGCCACAAAGTCGCGCCGCATCTGGTCGATCTGGCGCCGCGCTGTGACATCGCGCGCCACCAAGACCCCGCGCACATCCTCGCCGGAGGCCGCTTCGATCAGGGCGGGACGCACCACGAGAATCCGCCGACGCGGCGCGGAAATCTCCAGCTCCTCGCTTTCCTCCGTCTCTCCCGCCAGCAGTCTCTCGATCAGGTCGTTGAGCCCCCGGTCGCGAAACGCCTCGACATGCGTGTGACCGATCGGATCGCTCAGCACCGGACGGAAGAACCGGCGGAACGCATCATTGACCAGACGGATACGCCCCTGCGCGTCCAGCGCCAGTACGCCATCCGACATGTTGGCCAACACGGCCTGCAGTTGATCGCGCTCGCGCCGGCTCTGCAGGAAGCGCAATTCGACCTCATCGGCCATGCGATTGAAATCGTGCGCCAGTTCGGAGAATTCGTCGGAGGAGCGGTAGGGATCGACCGGCACGCGCGCGTCCCAGTCGCCGCGCGAATACCGTGCCGCCGTCTGCGCCAGACGCGCCAGCGGGCGACGGATGCTGTTGCCCACCCAGACCGAAATGGCCAACAGCAGCAATCCCGTGATGATCAGAATGGTGATCAGCATCCGACGGACATCGGACTTCAAACCCTCCAGCGCCGAGAGCGGAATCGCCAAGCGGATCGCGCCGACGGTGCGCCCATCGAGCATGACCAGCTTGGTCGCATACAGCAATTCCGCGTTCCACACCGGCGAATAACCGATCGCCCAGCGGTCCTCCCCGACCGACTCCGCCGGCGCCGCCGCCGAAACCTGTCCCGACCAGAGCGCCGCCGAATCCTCCGGCCAATCGCTGTCGGAGATCACATGTCCGCTGGAGTCAATGACGGTCACCCGGACATCGAGAAGGCGATGCCACTCGCGCGCCTGCTGATGCCAGAGCGGGGCGTTGTCCAGCCGGAATAACATGGAGGCCGTCTGCGCCAGGACCGCCGCCTCGCGCTCCAGCCGCTCGTGCGCCTGCCGCAGGTATTGCTTCTGAATCTGGCGGGAAATGAAAAAACCGGCGACGAGGATCGAGACGGCGCCGACGGCGATGAATGGCCACGTCCGCCGCCACAACGCGCCCATGCGCCGGGTGTCTGCCATGCGTTACGGTTCTTCGCGGAGTTTGTACCCGATGTTCTTGATCGTCTGGATCGCCGACGCCAGCATCGGGATTTTGTCGCGCAGATGTCTCACGTGCACATCCACCGTCCGCGTCGACCCAAAATAATCATATCCCCAGACCGTGTTCAGCAGATAATCGCGCGTCAGGATCCGTCCCCGGCCGCGCATGAAGGCCTCCAGCAGCCCGAATTCCTTGGCCGTCAACGTCACCGGCTGACCGTTGTCGGTCACCTCGAATCGGTTACGGTCCAGCGACAACGTTCCGTACTGAAAAGCCGTCTGCGGCTTCTCGTTGCGCTCCACGCGCCGCAACATCGATTTGACCCGCGCCACCAGCTCCTTGTTCGAAAACGGCTTGGTGAGGTAATCGTCCGCGCCCATCTCCAACCCGACCACCTTGTCCGACTCCTCCGCCTTCGAAGTCAGCATGATGATCGGAATCAACATCGTACGCTCGCTCTGACGCACCCGGCGGCAGACTTCCAGCCCGTCGAGCCCGGGCAACATCAAATCGAGGATGACCAGATCGGGCAGTTCGGCGTCGATGCGCGCCAACCCGGTCCGACCGTCGCCGATCCGCGCGGCCACAAACCCTTCCTTCTGAAGGAGGTGCACCACCAGATCGCCGATATCGCGTTCGTCCTCAATGACGAGAATCTTTTTCCCGCCGGCCATGAGCATCGTCAATGTACGCACCCTTCCCGCCGCAGACAAGGTCACCGAGTCCCCAAAGCAAAGCGCGGCGGACCGTATGATCCGCCGCGCCGTGTTAAACCCACGTTAGCCGGATGTTATTTCACGCGCGTGTGCGTGATTTCCATGCCCTTGCGTTCCTCCTGGCCCGGCCAGGACTCATACCATTCCAACACCCAGGTGTCCGGGCCGGTCCAGCGGCAGACCTCCCGCACGTTCTTGGTCACCTTCATGACCGGATCGTCGAGGGTCGCCTTGTAGACGCACTCCGAACCATCGGCGTTGCAGGTCCCGGAATAGGTCATCATCATGGTGCCAAAGTTGTCCATCCAGACCCCGGTGTACATCTTCTTGGCGATGTCGTAGCCGACAATGGCGATCCCTTCGAACGGCTCGCCCATCATGTTGCCGTGATAGTCGGTCCGAAAGAACCGTCCGCCGAGAAGCGGCGTCACCTCGCAGGTGCCCTTCGACTCGGTGGCCGGGGCGTTTGGGTCCATCCACATCCTGGACACATAGGTCCACTGGCCGACCTGCTTTTCCATCAACTTGTGCTCGGCGACGGGATTGGCATACTTGGCCCACTCGGCCCACATCGCGGCCATCGCGGAGTCCATCTCCGGGGCCTTGCTCTCCTGCGCGGCAGCCAGTCCGGGCGCCAACAACAGCGCCATCACGACGGCTGTGAACACTGCTCGTTTCATCGGGAATCCCTTCTTCTGTTGGTCACTCCATCTTTCGGGAGCGACGCGGCCAATTACTTCACGCGGGTAAACTCCAGTGCCATGACCATCACTTCACCTTTGCCCGGGATGGTGTCGTACATGTCCATCGTATAGGTGTCAGTCCCGGTGAACTTCCAGACATGACGGAACTTCTTGTCGCGTTCGCCGGTCATCGGTTGATCCATGGTCCCGCTCAGCGTGAATTCCGTGCCCGCTTCATTGCAGGTCCCGGTCAGCCGCAGCATCGCCGTGGTCATGTTGTCCGCCCAAGTGCAGACATATTCCTGACGGAAATTGTCGTAGCCGATCATCCCGATGCCCTCGTATGGCATCCCCATCATCTCGCCCTTAAACTCCTGACGCAACCACCGTCCACCGATCACAAAGGCGCTCGAACAGGTCCCCTTCGACTCCACCGGCGGCGCGCTCGGGTCCATGGTCATCTTCATCACCACCGTCCACGTGCCCGCCAGTTTCTCCAAGTGCTTGTGCATCGCGCCCGGATCGGCCCACTTGTGAAATTCCTGCATCATGGCCGCCATGTCGGCATCCTGCGCCGGGGCCTTGTCCGATTGCGCCAAAGCCGGGCGGATCGATATCAACGCCGTCACGACCAGCAAACACCCCAATCCCGTACGACCCGTCATTAATCTCTCCTTCTTTGGTAGTGTTTAATGAAATCTAAAAGCCGGCCCAAGATGCAGGACGCCTGCCGATGAGAAAATCACTTTATCCGAATTCTCGAATTGAAGCGGAACTTATTGCAAACGAAGGGCTTAAATCAACGCCGTCTGCTGCAATTCCGGACAGGCCCGCAGGAAGACCTTGGCGCCATCACCCGCGTCGGGATCGTTGCTCACTGCCGGACGCAACCGTTCCAGCACACCGGGAAGCAGGTCGATCTGGTAGTGCGCGCGCGCCTGCTGGATCACCCACCCGGCCTGCCTTAGGATCATCGTGGCCTCGACCCCGGCGATGTCATCGAAGAACCAGCCGCAACTGGAATACATCAGCATCAGATGCCGCTGCATCCGCATGCTACCGAGGATGCGACGCCGCAGTGTGGTCGTCAGCCGCCGCGCCTGATGCCGGGTTAGGTACTCTTTCTCGGCTGCCGGCTCCGGACGCAGAATGAGCGCGATGTATTCATCGCGCGCCTCCCACGGGTCACGGACCACACCCGCCAATTCGGCTTCGAAACGCGGCGCAATCTCATCGCGCAGCCAGTCGAGCGCCTCGCGCAATGGCGCCCGCCAGGCCTGGTTCCAGTCGGGATGCGCGCCCGAGGCGCAGCCGCAGTCGCTGCGCCAGCGCTCCACGCCGTGGGCGCAGCTCCAAGAGGTGTTCTCGAGAATGCGCGCGGTGTGCGTCGGCGGATGCAACCGAAGGAACTCGCCGTAGTTGGTCAGACGGACGCCCCCCTCCCGCTCGATCGTCCGCAACGCATACGCCAGCGCCATGTCGCCGAAGGTGTGATGGTGGCCGTAGGTCTCGCCGTCGGTGGCGATGTGCGCCAATTGCGGCTGGGGCCGTCCCGGCAGAAACACGCCCAGCAGCGCCGCCGCGAAATGCTCGCCGTTGGCAAGCAATCGCTCGAAGGCCACCGCCCGCGCCAGCGCGCCATGATAGACGAACACTGCAATGCTGCGTCCCGACGGCAACTCGACACGGTAGGGGTGTCGGGGATCGACGCTCTCGTTGACATTCTCAACCCAGGCCGATTCGCCTGGCGCCCGTGTTGCCGCAATCTGCCGCGGCGCGAGGATCGTGTAGGCGATTCCCTGCTGCGCGAGGATGTCGAGCGTCTCCAGATCGACCGCCGTCTCCGGCAGCCACATCCCTTCGGGCTGTCGTCCAAAGCGGTGGACGAAATCGCCAATCCCCCAGAGGACCTGCGTCCGCTTGTCGCGCCGATTCGCCAGCGGCAGGATCAGGTGATTGTACCCCTGCGCGATCGCCGAGCCGTGCCCGCCAAAACGCGCCGCGCTCGCACGGTCGGCGGCGAGAATCGCTTCATACACCTCGCGGCTGTTCGTGGCCAGCCAGGACAGCAACGTCGGCCCGAAGTTGAAGTTGATCCGCTCGTAGTTGTTGACGACCTCGGCGACCCGCCCCATCGCGTCGCGGACCTGCGACCAGCCATTGGGGCCGTACGATTCCGCCGTGATCCGCGCGTTCCAGTCGTGGAACGGGTACGCGTCCGGCGCCAGCGGCACCGTGCCGGTCCACGGATTCTCCCGCGCCGGTTGATAGAAGTGCCCGTGGATGCAGACAAAGCGTTGCGTCGACATGGCAGACGATCCCTGGCCGTCAATCGGCGGGGGTAAGAAAAACGATGCCCAAAGGCGGGAGTGTCAAAACCAGTGAATACGGACGCTCGTGCGACGGCTCCGAACGCGCCTGCACCACGCCAAGGTTGCCCATGCCGCTGCCGCCGTAAACCTGCGCGTCGCTGTTGAGCAATTCGCGCCAGGCCCCGCCGGCGGGGACACCCACACGGTAGTCGGTCCGCGGCACCGGCGTGAAATTGGCCAGCACCAGGATCGGCTTAGCGCCGGGAGATCCATGGCGGAAAAACGACAGAATGCTCGAGGCCGCGTCGTTGCAGTCGATCCAGGAGAATCCCTGGTCGTCAAACTCGCGCTCGTGCAACGCCGGATGCGAACGGTACAGACGGTTCAAATCGGCCAGCCACCGCTCGATCCCCTGATGCGGCGGATACTGCAGCAGATGCCAGTCCAGACTGCTGTCGTGATTCCACTCGCTCCACTGGCCGATCTCCGCTCCCATGAACAGCAGCTTCTTCCCCGGCTGGGAAAACATGTAGCCGTAGAGCAGGCGCAACTCGGCGAACTTCTGCCAGTCGTCGGCCCCCGGCATCTTCGACAGCAGCGATCCCTTGCCGTGCGTCACCTCATCGTGCGACAGCGGCAGCACGAAATTCTCGGTGAACGCGTACACCATGCGGAAGGTCAGCTCGTTGTGATGGTACTTGCGGTGGATCGGATCCTTGGTGAAGTAGGTCAGGGTGTCGTGCATCCACCCCATGTCCCACTTCATGCCGAATCCCAGCCCGCCCAGGTAGGTCGGACGCGACACCGACGGCCAGGCGGTCGATTCCTCCGCGAAGGTCTGGACGTCGGGGAAGTTGCGGTAGACCGCCTCGTTGAACCGCCGCAGAAACCGGATCGCCTCGAGGTTCTCGCGCCCGCCGAACTCGTTGGGCATCCACTCGCCCTCCTTGCGCGAATAGTCCAGATACAGCATCGAGGCCACCGCGTCCACCCGTAGCCCGTCGATGTGATACTTGTCCAGCCAGAACAGCGCGCTCGAAATGAGAAAGGCGGCCACCTCATGACGGCCGTAGTTGAAAATCCAGCTTTTCCAGTCGGGATGAAATCCCTTCTGCGGGTAGGCGTGCTCGAACAGATGCGTGCCGTCAAAATACGCCAGCCCGTGATCGTCGCCGGGAAAATGCGACGGCACCCAGTCAAGAATGACGCCGATCCCGCGCTGGTGCAGATAATCGATCAGGTACATGAAATCCTGCGGCGTGCCGTAACGCGACGTCGGGGCGAAGTAGCCGGTGATCTGATACCCCCAGGAGCCGTAGAACGGGTGCTCCATCAACGGCAGGAACTCGACATGCGTAAAGCCGAGCTTGGCGACATGATTGGCCAGCGGCTCGGCGATCTCGCGGTAGCCGAGCGACCGGCCGCCGTCCTCGGGACGCCGCTGCCACGACCCCAGGTGCACTTCATAGATCGAAATCGGCGAACGCAGCGACTGACGGTTCCCGCGCTCGAGCATCCAGTCGGCGTCGTGCCACTCGTAGTCAAGGTTCCAGACAATCGACGCCGTGCGCGGCGGCACTTCGCAGAACCGCGCGAACGGATCGCTCTTATCCTTCCGGTACCCGTGATAACGCGACACGATGTGGTACTTGTACAGCGTGCCATGCCCGAGGCCGGGGATGAACCCCTCCCAGACGCCCGATTGCTCGCGCGGATAAAGCGGGTGGCGCCGGTTGTCCCAGCCGTTGAAGTCGCCGATGACGCTGACCGAGATCGCATCGGGCGCCCAGACCGCAAAGTGCACACCCGCGGTCCCGTCGATCACCACCGGATGCGCGCCGAGTTTCTCGTAGAGCCGCTCGTGCGTCCCCTCGTTGATCAAGTGCAGGTCCATCGCCCCCAGGGGCGATGTGCCCGGCGGCAAGGCGCGTGACACCCCCACAGCGGTCGGCTTTTCCGTCGCGATCGTCATCGTTGCGTCACCCCCCGCCGCGCGCATCGCGCACCAACTTCAGGATGGCGGCGATCCGCTCATCGCGGAGGATCTCCTCGATGGAATAACGCGCTTTTTGCCGCCAATTGGGATGCTCATTCACCGTGTCGGGGATGTTTTGCGGCGAGGTTTCCAGCCACAGATCCTCCAGGTTCAGGAGCACCCATTCCGCCCGGCTGCGCGACAGCAGGGTCAGGATGCCGCGCAACGCCCCGTCGGTATCCTCCTCGCCCTTGATGGCAAAACCATGCTCGCGCAGGTAACCGGTGAGACGCCCGCGCAGCTCGCCCCGCAGCCAGCGCTCGAGGTCGGCCTGGTCGGCGCTGATCATTCCCAGCTCCGCCCGACGGTCGGCATCCAGCCCGTGCCAGAACGCCGCAAACGGAAACATGTCGTGCGTGTTGAGACTGGCCACCGTGTTCGGACGCGCCGCCATCCGCTGCAACGCTCCCTCCGGATCGGCGGCGATCTCCCAATACGCGACATTCATGCCGATCAGTCCATGACGCGTCATGCCATCATTCACATACCCCGGCACAATCCCAAGGTTCTCGCCGACCAGCGCGCATTGCGCCCGATGCGATTCCAACGTCAGGACGGCATACAGTTCCGCCGCCGGCGAATGCACGTACACGCCCTCGGACTTGTGCGCGCCCTTGGGAATCCAGTACATCCGATGCAACCCCATGACGTGGTCGATGCGCAGGATGCCGGCGTGCCGCAGCTGATGACGCAATCCCGCGGCGAAGTAGCGATACCCGTCGCGGCGCTGCGCCTCCGGCAGCAGAGGGTGAAAGCCCCAATCCTGCCCGGTGGTAAACACCGGATCGGGCGGCGCGCCCACCGTGGCCTTGTGCGCAAACAACCCCTGGAAGCGCCAAGTGTCGAATCCCTGCGGATGCGTGCCCAGCGGATAGTCGAGATACAGTTCGACGCTGTCGGACACGCACCGTTTCGCCAGCGCTTCGATCTGTTCATCGGCGATCAATTGGACGTACTGGTGATAGAACGCCTCGCCCGGGTCGCTGAATCCATCGGGGATATCGCCGGCGCGGAGGTTGTCTGGCCATTCTGTCCAGACTCGTCCCAGACGCGCGGTGGCGGCACGGAAACGGGCATAGCGCGCCAATTCCGGGTGACGTTCGGCGTGATAACGCACCGCCTCGTAGCGGGTCCCCTGTGCCGCGGCCACCTCCTGCGCCAGCACCCGCAGCACTGCGCTTTTCATCCGCATGGTCGAACGGTAATCGACCAGCCGCTCGCGCTTGAGACCCTCCAAAGCGCGCCGAAACTCGGCCGCCCCGGCCAGCTCCTGTGCCGCGGGCGACTGGCCCAGCTCCGGCAAACGGGTCACGTCGACGAAGAACTCATTCCAGAAAAGCCGCGAGATCGGCGTGTATGGGCTCGGATCACAGGGTGTGTCCAGATACGACGACAGAAACGGCAACGTACCGAAAAGCGATCCGCCCTGCTCGCCCACCCAGGCGACCAGCGCCTCGGCATCGGTGAAATCCCCGGCGCCCCAATCGCGGACGGAATGCAGAGCATAGATCGGCGCGAAGATCCCCCACCGGCGCCGCCCATCGGGATGCGGGTAGGCGCGTGTGGGCGCGGCAATCACGGTCGCCTGAAACGCGCGCGCCCCGATCAACACCGTGAGCCGGTGATAACCCAGCGGCAAGCGGCGCGGCGGCATGAATGATTTGACCGCCGCCATCCCCGCGCCCCAGCGCACAAACCGCTGGGTCGGCAACGGCTCGACCGGCAGATGCCCCGACCAGATGTCGCCATTTTCCAAATGCAGCGTGTACTGCAGACGCGCGCCGATCGCATGCGAAGTCCCCGGCTCCAGCGGCAGCCGGATGACCAGCTGCCCGGGATCGCCATCCCAGGCCACGATCACGGGCGCCACCCAACGCGCCAGCAATTCCTCGCGTCGATGTCGAATCGCCTCCGTCGCATCGGCCAGTCCATCGACCGACGCGCCCACCGCCTGCAGAGTCCCCAACAGCGATTCCGGCGCGGCATAACGGCGCTGGCCATGCATGTCCAGGTAGGATGTCTGGATGCGGTGCAGGGCGGCCAGACGGCGGAGTTGTCGTATCTCGTTGGCGGCCATCGTCATTGTTTGCGTCCCACGCTCCTTTTATCGGCAGATGCCGTAGGGCGCGAAGCCGCACAAGATAACAAAACCCACATCCGCCTGTATTGCCGCCGAATCAAATGTCATCGCAATCCGTATGGTATTGGTGCGATGCGGACAAGACCCCATCAACCTCGACACCGCGCCCGGGAAAGAGAGCGCCGCCCCTTGATTTCTGGCGGATATTGGCGGACCTTTGTTCTTCTGAAAATTGGCCGGCCGTCCCGGACTGGCGCGCAAACAACTGATTTATCATACTGATACACAAGGAGTTGCGATATGGCAGTCACGCCGCAAGCCGCCCTGCAGGAACTCAATCAGAAAACCCGCGCCATCTACATGCTCAACTCCTGTGCCTCGCTTCTGGGTTGGGATGAGCGCACTTACATGCCCCATGGCGGCGTCAAGCACCGCGCCGAGCAACTGGCAATGCTGGCCGGGATGACCCACGAACGCACGATCGACCCGAAGATCGGCGAGCTACTCGACATCCTGCGCAGTTCCGGCTCCACCAACGGCGGCACGGGCGACGCCGAAGTGATCGTGCGCGAAGTCGGCCGTTTCTATGAACGCGCCACCAAGATGCCGCAGGCGCTGGTCGAGGAACTCAGCCGTACCGCCTCGCTGGCCCAGGCCGCCTGGGAAGAGGCGCGCGCCAAGAAGGACTTCAAGATCTTCAAGCCCTGGCTGGCCAAGATGATCGACCTGAAGAAACAGGAGGCGATGGCGGTCGGCTACAAGGATGATCCCTACAACGCCCTGCTGGACGACTACGAACCCGGCGCCACGGTCAAGGACATCGAGAAGACGCTCAACGATCTGCGCGTCGAACTGGTGAAACTGCTCGACAAGATCCAGGGTTCATCGCGCCGTCCGAAGTCCGACATCCTCCATCGCCGCTTCCCGCGCGAGATGCAGGAGAAGTTCGGACGCGAGGCCTCCGACCGCATCGGCTTCGACTACAAACGCGGCCGTCTCGATGTCACCGTGCATCCCTTCTGCACCGGCATCGGCCCCGGCGACACGCGGCTGACCACGCGCTACGACGAGCACGATTTCGCCAACGCCTTCTTCGGCACCCTGCATGAATCCGGCCACGGCATCTACGATCAGGGGCTGCCCGAGGATCACTTCGGCACGCCGCTGGGCGACTCGATCTCGCTGGGCATCCATGAATCGCAGTCGCGCATGTGGGAAAACCAGGTGGGACGCTCCAGGGCCTTCTGGACCTTCTTTTATCCCAAGGCCCAGCAGTATTTCGCCGAGGCGCTCGCCGATGTCTCGCTCGATGACTTCTACTTCGCCATCAACGACGTGAAGCCGTCGTTCATTCGCACCGAATCCGACGAGGGCACCTACAACCTGCACATCCTGATCCGCTTTGAGCTGGAGCGCGCCTTCTTCGCCGGGCAGTTGACCGTCGACGATGTCCCGGCCGCCTGGAATCAGAAGTACCGCGAGTACCTGGGGATCACCCCGCCCGACGACGCGATCGGCTGCATGCAGGATGTCCACTGGAGCGCCGGCCTGATCGGCTACTTCCCGACCTACTCGCTGGGCAACCTCTACGCCGCCCAGTTCTTCGCGCAGGCGAAAAAGGACCTGGGCGACCTCGACGCCGACTTCGCCAAAGGCGAGTTCGGCCGTCTGAAGAAGTGGCTCAACGATAAAATCCACGCCCACGGCCGCCGCTACCTCGCCGCCGACCTGGTCAAGAAGGTCACCGGCAAGCCGCTCTCGCACGAGGCGCTGATGAGCTACATGAACGCCAAGTTCGGCGCGCTGTACGGATTCTGATCTCGCCATTTCGGGGAGGGCTAAGCTCCCGCCGAGCCGCCCTCCCACATTCCCGTTGTGATTATACCGGTAGGGTGCCTGCGCTCTCCGCGCGCACCGCTTTTGACAGATGACCCGTCAGAGCCGCGTGGTTGTTCTTAGTACGACGTTTTCATCGTAACGATCGATTCATATGGGCGGCCCGGGTTATGGGCAATCTTCCCCACGATTGCATGCGATGCTGCGTCTACAACCAGAATTGGGGCGCCCTTACTCGATCGCAGGTACACCTTCCCGAATTCCTCACAGAAAGCAATGTTTGAGGCCGGCCATCGACCAAACTCTTCCGTGGCAAACTGGGAAATGACTGCCCCTGTCCGCGCATCGCAGATACGCATTGACCCGATTGGTGCGATCGCGAACTCCGAAAACCAGAGCTCCGAACCATCCGGCGAGATGGCACAAGCGCCCACGACCGCTGTCTCAACCAGGAAGCGGATTGAATCTCCGATGAGATCATAACAGAGAACGGCCAGGCCGTGATCCGCAATGCTCACCGGGCCGTAGATCCATCTACCATCCGGTGAAGCAGCGAGATCTGTTGCTATCAACCGAACCCACGCTTCCCCTCCAGATGGAGAGATATCGTATCTTCGATATCCCCGGTCTCCAAATTGAACTTCAGCGTTGTTGTAAGGTCCGCTCCACTACCCACCGTGAGCCCGACCAGGCGAGTGTCGCCGAACACCAGGACCCCGTGCAGTAGCTCGACGTCACACTGGTTGATCAGTTGCCCAGTTGGCACGGTGTAGAGAAACGTCTTGTCCTAACCCAAACCGATTAACATGTTCTTGCGCGGAACGAAGACCCCATATAGTTAGTACGTCGTTCGACAATTGCGACATCGCTTGATCTGTTCGCACATCCCAAATCACAGGGCCGCCGTATCCGCTGATCAACAGGTAGTTCCCCTCGGGCGGGGAAAAGGCCCTGGGTATCTCGCGAAATGCAGTGTCCGTGATCGTCCGGAGGGGCGAATCCGACTCATAATCGAACACGTCCACGCTTCCGTGGTAGGGATCGGAACGCGCCGCGTACAGATACGTCTTCGTCGCCTTTGGATCAGTCCCGCGCCCGCTGCATCCGGTCAATAGGAGCGGCCCCACAGTCATAACCGCCAAGGCGCACACGGCCAGCCGCAGGACTGCGCTTCTGCGCGTATCATTTGACGGGGCAAGGAATCTATGATGAATACTCTTAAGCATCATCATCGCCGTGAGCTAATCTCAGTCGGTGCGGCTGCGTGACGCCCACGACGGGGAGGGGTTTGCGGCTGCCATCGCAACGTAGCCCGCCACAACCGGCATCCCCAATCCCAACCACGCGCACAGCTGAGCGAACCATCTCAATCTAAATCGCCATCTGTCCCATTCAAACAGAAAGCGCTGACTCCTGTCCGAACGCCGAGTCAGCCAATCGGCACCGCAGACAGCCCGTCGCGTCCATGGAAGCCCTTGAAAAATGCTTCTGTCACAACGGGATATGGATCGCCTATCCCGCAGGTCGCCCCTGGGACCGAAACCACCCAAGACACATCTGCATTCTTCCCGCCACCCATCAGTCCCAGAATTTGTCGGGCGCGTGCGCTCTTTGCACGCACTACTTTTCGCACCGGCGTAGGTCAGGAGCACGGCGCCATCAATGATGTCGAATCGCGCCCAAGTGCCGGCGGCGCCGGGCTCCTGACACATCTGTCGCCAGCGTCCTGTCAGGAGCCCCGCGCTTCGAGCATCCGACGATGCCGATTACCTCCCGCGCGCGGTGCTCCTGACCTGCCTTCTCATCGGTGCTCTGATCGCCCCGATCCGCTATCTTCCGCCGCAAACCGTTACGCACAGGCCGCGCGGCCGACCGGAGGACCAATGCCCCGCAAGACCATCGCCGAATTCAAAGAGGAACGGAGCGCCCTCAACGAGATCCTCCTGCGCTCCAAGCACCAGCAGATCGGACGTTTCTTCAACATCGACACCAACGTCTACAAAGACGGCGCCCTGCCCGCCCGGACCAAGGAGATGCTCGGGCTGGTCGCCTCGATTGTGCTGCGCTGCGACGACTGTATCACCTACCACATGATCCAATGCGCCGAACAGGGCATCACCGACGCCGAGTTCGATGAGATCTTTGCGGTGGCGTTGGTGGTCGGCGGCTCGATCACCATCCCGCATTTGCGACGCGCCGCCGCCGCGCGCGAGGAGATGCGCAACATGCAGTAAACGCGCGCGCACAAAGCGCCACGACTCGCCAAACGGCAGACACCCCTCACCCGTCCCGTCTTCGACGGGACGACCTCCCCCCAAGGGGGTGAACAATATTGCCTTGGGTTTCTCACAACGGAGTCCCGACGCTACGGACCGGCCTTGTAAAGTCTACCCGTGCGCTTCAACTGCCAGGAATCAATCGCCACCAATGATGTCTGTTCACCTCTCCCTCCAGGAGAGGTCGGTTCGCCGCAGATGAACCGGGTAAGGGCACCCACCCCGCAATCCGATCTATCCGTCGAATTCACCCATCCAAACCCCATCGCCCCAAGAGCGCTCGTTCACCTCTCCCTCCGGGAGAGCTCGGTTCGCCGTAGGCGAACCGGGTAAGGGCACACCTTCCCACGCAATCCCCCTCTATCCGCCGAATTCACCCATCCAAACCCCATCGCCCCCAAGAGCGCTCGTTCACCTCTCCCTCCGGGAGAGGTCGGTTCGCCGCAGGCGAACCGGGTGAGGGCACACCCCGCCGCCATCCACAAAGCAAACGGGGCATCTCACCGAGATGCCCCGTCTGTGGTCACATTGCCCGGCCCGTTACGGACACGGATCGCAGTACTCCGCCGCCGGTGTCGATCCGCGGAAGGCCACGTTGACGATCTTGACGACATCCAGGACGCTGGTGACGCCGTCGCAATTGACATCCGTCGTCTCATGCGGACAGCTCGGATTCGGATCGGGCACCGCCGGCGCGCCGCGGAAGGCGACGTTCACCGCCACCACAACATCCTGGATGTTGTTGATCACACCGTCGCAGACCGGATCGGCGTGGCAGTTGCACGCGCACGCCATCGCCAGCGGGCGGTCGCACTTCATCTTCAGGATGTACTTCTTGTCCTGCGGACGGCTCTTGCCGATCTCCGCCACCCGGAACCAGGCGGTCTGCCCGACAATCGGCGCCGGGTTGGCAAATTGCAGCAGCAGATGATCGCCGACCGACACCTGGCCATCGCCGTCGTTATCCTGCGCGCGCAGCGAGTCGACCCAGTACGGGAAGCGGACATACTCAGTGTCGACGATGCCCGCCTGCGGCGGCGGCGCGATCCACTCGGTGATCACGAAGATGCCCGGAATCTTCGGCGTCGTTTCATCCCAGATCAGGAACGGATGAATCGGTCCGCCGTGCCAGTCATGCCATTCGAACGCCTGGGTCGAGTCGGGCGGAATCGAATTGGTGATCCAGCCGAGGCGCAGACTGTCGAGACAGAGCTTCAGTTCACACGGTATCTCATACGGCGGCGGCTGACAGGTCGGCCAGCCATCGCAGGTGAACGACAACGCGCATGTCGGCGAACCATTGCAGGTTGCCTGTTGCTCGCAGGTCGGCGCGCCCGGACAGGTCTGCTCGGCGGCGCAGGTGGCAAACGGCCCGCAGGTCGGAATGGCAAAACCGCAGGTCGGTCCGCCCGCGCAAGTCGGCCACCCTCCACAGGTGGGAGAAATGTCGCAGGTTGCCGCGCCCGTGCAGGTGTTCGAATGCGTGCAAGTAATACTCCCTGCGCAAGTCACATTCGGCGCGCAGGTGTGCCCGCCCTGACAGGTCACGGTGCCGGCGCAACTGGCAAAGCCGGCGCAGGTGTTAAAGTTCGGGCAGGTGTTCGCGCCGCAGGTCCCCGCCGGCGCGCAGGTCGCAAACCCGGCGCAGGTGCCGAAGGCGTTGCATGACGGATTCGGCGCGCACGAGGCCACACCGGCACAGGTCGGGTTGCCCGGGATCGTCGGAACACAGATTACCGCCGCGCAGGTCGGCAACCCGCCACAACTGGCCATCGGCGGCGACGTCGGGATGCAACTGGCATCCCCCGGACACGATGGCGTCCCCAGCCAGGTGACGCACTGCGCGGGACGGCAGGTTTCATACGATTGATAGGTCGGCGGCGGCGGCGGATCGCACGGGATCATGTGGCAGGTGTAGTAATTAGACCACGTGATGCACGCGCCTCCCCCTTCGCAACTGATCGTGCCATCCATCGTCACACACGCGCCCACCGGACAGGTGTTGTAGCCGCTGAAGGTCGGGCAGAGCCAACCGCTCGCGCAACTGACCGACGAGATGTAGGTCGGGCAGGCGGCGCCGTCGCAGGAGTAGTATCCCTGCATCGTCGGGTAACCGCACTGGTGTCCTTCGCAGGAAAAATGGCAGGTCGCCTGATTGTGGCAGGTGAGCGTCCCATCGCACGAGGACGTGCCATCGCACGTCGCGGTCCCCTGACAAGTGTAGCCGCCATCGCAACTCGGATTGCCCGCGCACGAGACCGAGCGGTCGCAAGTGACGACACCCTGACAGGTGACGAAATTGTCGCCGCAGGTGACATACGGCGCGATGGTCGGCGCCGGCGGCTCGCAGGTCGGCACCCCTGCGCAGGTCGATGTCCCACGACAGGTCGGCGAACCAATGCAGGTGTTGTTCGTTGCCCCGCAGGTCGCCGTGCCGTTGCACGACGGATACTCCGGACAGGTCACACTGTACGAACAGGTCGATGACCGCGGACCGCAGGTCGGCTCCGAGGTGCAAGTCGGGTTGCGGCAGGTCTGGAACGCCGCGCAACTGGCATCCACGCAGGTGTAGTAACCCGGACAGGTCGAAGCGCCATGGCAGGTCGGGCCCGCCACCATCGTATTGCACGGGTACGGCGCGCAACTGGGCGTCGGGTTGTACGAGGGAATCTGGTCGCAGGTGTAGGTGCTCTGACACGTGGTCGAGCCGCGGCAGGTGCTGTAACCCACGCAAGTTTCAGTGAGGCAGGTCGGCGTCTCGGCGCACGACGGATACGTCGGGCAAGTTGGATTCGGCGAGCAGGTCGCCTCCGAGCCGGCACAGGTCGGCTCGGCGGTGCAGGTCATCGACCGGCAGGTCTGTGCCGCCGCGCAGGTCGCGTTCAGACAGGTGAACGACCCCGGGCAGGTCGATGTGCCATGGCACGATGCCGTCCCGACCATCGTTGGTTGCTCCTCCGGCGGGCATTCCTGAGGAGTGGCTGGTGTGTACCCCGGCAACGCGCAAATCCAGCCAATCTGTGTGCCGTTGTTGATGTCGTGCAACGGCACCGGCGGGAAACTGGGCGGCGTCGACCAGGTCGAGCCAATCGGCGGCAGTGTGGTGATCGCCCCTTCCAGTCGCACCGGAATCGGGTTGACCGAAACGAGGCTTAAGGCCACGATTTCAATTTCAATCGTGACATCCAACTGAACTGTTCCCGACTGGAAGTTGCCGCCCGGATCGCTCGTGACATTGGTGATCCGTCCGGTGGATGGTATCGACGGACTCAAGCGTACAAGAACGGGCCCCATGGAGCCGTTGCCGCGCAGTTCCATCTGGATCATCTCAATGGGAATGTCGGGCGGGTTCGGCGACGGCAGGTACGGCGGCGCCTGGCGGCGCACGATGTCCGGAAATGTCGGATCGGCGGTCAACAGCGTGATCGCCTCTCCAGACTCACATCCATTTGGCGAGGGATCCAGCGACAGAACCCAGACCGACTGCGACAACCAGCAGTCGTCGACGGCCGCCGCGACACCGGCGAGGCGTCCTGTTCCGCCGCCGCCCGCCTGAGCGGCATAAGCCCGCTCGCGTGAGATCTTCGGCGCCGTCGCCTGTGCGCTGGCGCCGTCGAATTTCTCGATGGAGGTCTTGAGGGAATGCTGATAGAGCGGAGACGGCAATGGGTCGGCTGTTCCCGCCAACGCGGCGTGCGACATCCATGCCACCCCCAGCGCCGCGATCCAGACAACAACAAATCTGGACCGTGTCCATCTACACAATACCGGCAACATGGCCACCTCCCGACTCAAAAGGCCACTCCCTGCGCCAGTTCTGTCGGCCGGGACTGCTCCCGCCCAGACCTGCGTGTTGTGTCGAAATCGCTGAAGTGGAATCCGGATGGAATCCACCTGATCTATTTTAATATCGCCTACAATCCCGAGGTGTCAATAGAGATCAGGGATAAGAAGCGAAGTAGCTAAAGCTGCGACGACGCAAAGCGTTGAACAATAATGCATTAACGAAAGTCGGCGAATTCGCCCACATTCAGGACTGAACAGTACTTGCATTCGAAGATCCTCGGTGACAAGTCCATCGGGGCTTATATCGGTACCTTCCTCGTCGGAACAGATGACATGCAACTTTTCATTGGGGCGCTCCGGTGACAGCGGAGCGCCCCATGCTTGAGTCAAACAGCCGAACCCCCTACGGACACGGATCGCAGTACTCCGTCGCCGGTGTCGATCCGCGGAAGGCCACGTTGACGATCTTGACGACATCCAGGACGCTGGTGACGCCGTCGCAATTGACATCCGTCGTCTCATACGGACAGCTCGGATTCGGATCGGGCACCGCCGGCGCGCCGCGGAAGGCGACGTTCACCGCCACCACAACATCCTGGATGTTGTTGATCACACCGTCGCAGACCGGATCGGCGTGGCAGTTGCACGCGCATAGCACGGGCTCGGCGACAATGAAGGTCGAGAGGGCCGAAACTGCCCCGCACACCTGGAAGGCGCTGCCGGCCGTGGTCACCGCAGTGGTAATGTCCACCCACTGGAAGTTTCCCGGCGAGACTTCCTCATAATGGAACATCTTCAGGTTCTGAGCGGGACCGCTGACAACGGTTGTTTCAACTGCGATGCAGACTTCAATATTGGGCGGGCCGGGATCAACGACATAGTCGGCGCTCGTGGTCACCTCAGCGTAGCCGCCTTGGGTCGAGCTCGCGCGTGCACCGACCGATGCCGGAGCACAAAGCGGCAGGATGGAATAACCGGACGGACCGGCCGGTCCGGTCGCCGAGATGGTCACCGCACTGACCCCCCAGAGGGACACCGAGTCGAATGTGATCACAACACACGGGGCGAGCGTCACCGTCACCCCGGCCCCGACATCCGTGAACCCGGGCTCGCAGACATCGCCCTGCCCGGACTCATCCGAATCCCAGCGGCAGTCGCAACGCCCGATGTCCAACGCGTCCAGTTCGTCCGTCCCCAAAAGCCCGAGACTCGCGGCCGTCGCGTACATCGCGATCGGCCCGGGCGACGGAGCGAAACCTTTTCTGAAGACATCCCCGGGCGCAAACGGCCCCGGTCCCGGCATGTTCGGGTTGGCGGCGGCATCAAGTGACGGTGACCCAGCGGACAGACTGAACAGGATCTCGTCATCGGCGCTCCAGACTCCGCGCGGCACGACATCCCATACCGCGATCCCATCTATGTTGTCACCGTCCAGAAGCCCGAGGTCGGAGACGCCATCGGCATAGACGCCAAATGTGAATGCTCCGCCGCCAGGGGCAGGCGAGACGAGAATATCGTCCTCGGAAACGACGGCCGACGTGAAGACGCTCGGCGACGAAAGCGTCAGCGAGAAGTAGATCGCCGAATCCGGATTCTCCACCAGCCCGTCCGCATCGCTGTCGACACTTAAGGCATCGGTCGCTTCCAGCGCGTCGAGGTCGTCCTCGATCGAATCGGGCAGGGCGTTGTAGGTGTGCGCCGGCGCCTGCAACCCGACTTGCGCTTCATCGAGATCAAGCGTGTTGTTCCCTGATGGAGCCGGCAAGAGGACCACGTTGGCCGGTCCGCCAAACCATGTGTACTGCGGCGAGCGGTAGATGTCGCCGGCGGCTTCACTGCCGGGATCGCCGCCGCCATTGCTGGGCGGGGGCGTTCCCACTGGCGGGGCGGCCGGCGACATCGTTGACTGGGCGTAAACGGCCGTGCCCGCAGTGCCAATCGCCTCGGGATCGACGCTGAACAGCAGCACGTTACCTCCGTCACGGCCAAACGATAGTGCGTCGATATTGTCCGTTGAGACCAAGCCCAGCGTGCCCATCCCGAGCGTGGCCGAAGACGGCGCCGGATCGGGCGCGCCCGGATTCGGGGCAAATGGCCCGGTGTAGGGCGGGCCGCCGGGAGCCACCCCGACTCCCAGTGATGCCGAGATGCGGTCGATGTTCGTCATCGCCGGCGGGACTCCGGGACCCGGCGGCTTGGACTCGAAGATCTCACCTTCCGTGAAGTAAGCCCACGGTCCGGCAAAGCCCAAGGCGAAGACATCATTAGGAGCCGGGTGTCCACCCGGAACATCCGGTTGCCGCAGCCCTTCCGCCGGGTTGATCGGCCCGTCCACCGAGAAGACTGCCGGGTAATATGAGGAGTCAAAAGCCGGCGGCGCACCGGTGCAGGTGACCGCGCCCTCGCAGGTCGGCGTGGAGTAGCAACTCGGGTAGTATGGACAGGATGGATAGGTCTCGCAACTGGGATAGTTCGGACAACTCGGATTGCCCGGACAGGATGGGTACCGTTCGCAGGTGGCATACCACGGACAGGATGCCATGCAGAACGTGGGAGTGTTGTAGCAACTGATATAATTCGGACACGACGGCGATGTCGGGCATGACGAGTAACCGGCGCAACTCGGCACACTGTTCATGGTGGGCGTGCAGGCGCATTCAAACACCAGACGTCCGATCACGTCCGGATTCCCCGACTCCGGCAGACACCCTTCCAACTTCCAGTGAATGCAGACCGGGCCATGCCGACCGGGAACGATCGACTTCAGTTCGGGACAGGTGTTGACGCACGTCCCCTGCTTGAATCGCTTTCCCGGAGGAATGCCCAAGGCGGCGATGTCGTCCGGATGCCCGGAGATGCACTGAACGGTGTAGACGCAGTACTTGTCGCACGGGCAGTCGCTCACGATGGTTCCCGGAACCACGGGGAGGTTGCTCGGCGCGCACTCCACAAAATGCCACCACATACACACCGTGCCGCTGTCCGCCGTCAATTGCGTCTTGATGTCCGGACACGTGTTCACGCACATGTCATTGGTGCGGCGACGGTCGCCAACCGCCAGACCAAGCCCCGCGACATCGCTGGGATGACCGGAGATGCAGGTCAACTCGTAAACACACACCCTCTGACAGTTTGTATAAGTGTTAACTGAGTGGGTCGTCGCGCAACTCCAACCGATCTGGTTCCCGGTGTTCTTATTAAGCAAGGGCGTTGACGCCCCCGGCTGGCTCTGGTGCGTCGTCCCCGGCCGCGGGGGCATGCTGTCAACCGATGTCCTGATGTGGACCGGGCTTGCCGGAATCGCAGTTAATCCCAGCATCGGGAACTCGATCTCGAAGACGATGTCGAAGAAAGAATCGCCGGAGACCAGGTTTCCGCTCCCGTCGGTGACCACATTGACAACGCCGCCCAGCGAGGGTTGGGCCGGGCTCTGACGGAAAATCACCGGACCATTGGCGCCGGTGTTGCCGGTCAATTCCATGGCGACAATCTCCGTCTGGATGATCTGTCCGTCGGAATAGGGACCAGCATCGCGACGCACAATCGTCGGGCCAAAAACCTGAGCGAAGTCCGTCTGCGGAGGGGGCATCTGGCAAAACTGATCGCTGGGATCCAGGGAAAACCTGATGATCCCGAAAGCATCGTAACAATCATATTCCTGGGGCGCACCGAAAGCGCTGCGCGCAGGGTATGAGACAGTCGCGTCGTCCGGTAACCGAGGACGCAGAGACAGCGTCCCGGTGCCACGCACCACGGCGGATTCTGTGGAGGAATTGCGACGGCGCGCCATCTGGATGGCGTCGCTTCCCTCCGGCGCCGTGGCGAAACTCTCAATCACTCCGTTCAACGCCGTTCCATATAGGGGGCTGGGGAGCGGATCCTCTGCCGCGCCACCCCGATTCACTGCTGTGGCGACCGAGAATACAACGACGGCGCTCGCAACCAAGAACGTGGTTGACTCCCTGCTCCAGGGCAATCGCGGTCCCATAGAGTCACCTCCGCAACTACTATTCAGTTGTTACTTAACCAGGAAACTGTTGGCCAAGGGCTGTGCGGAAATGAAGCGCTCCGCCCGCACCCTTGTTTCTCGCCTCGTGTACTTGCAGGTAGGCTAACAGGCAGGACTAAGTTAGTCAATTAATTTTTAGTTAAATCTCGGAGCACCGCCCACAGCAATCGCATAACACATTATGGGACAACATATTGCTAAATTTAATCGGTGCGGCCATGGCTTGGTCCCACTTCGAAGAGCGTCACAAAATTCATTCCCGCCCCTGGCAGTTTACTGACAGTGCATCTGGGAAAGCCAGCTTCCCGCCCCAAGGCCTCAATCCGAGACGTGTCGTAGAAGTACACCCTCGTCCCGTGAATCCGTTGTCTGGTCCAACGGAACGGAGTCCTGAACCAATGCCGGGAAGGAAACGAGGCGAAGACCGAGTGACGCGCCAACGCGCGCATCCGGGACAGATGCTCGACGGGATGGTCGAAGTAGTCGAAGTATCCAAGCGCCAGCACGACATCGAACTGCTCAGTTGTCTCCCACTCGAGGAAGTCCCGCTGCACTAACTCGACGCCGGTAATCCCCTCGCCGGCGAGATTGTGCCGCGCCAATTCCAGCATCCGTTCAGAGAGATCGATGCCGACCAGCCGCGGCACGCCCATCGTTGCCAGCGCGCTCAGGTAATGCCCGGGGCCGCACCCGACATCCAGCACGCTGCGCGCTTGAGTCGAGGCGACATGCGCCAAGGCCGCGCGATACCGTCCAACGATGTCCGACCGGAAGCGGCGATTCAGCCAGCGCTGGATTGCGGTCTGTCTTCCCTCGTAATAGAGGCGATCAAAATCGTCGGCGTGGCGATCGAAATGCCGCCGGAGTTGGTCGCTGACCATGCCGGAAGTTACGCAACCGGGAGCGCGCCGGCGAGAATCTCGCGATGGACCCCCGCGCGACGGGTGTTGGCCACCTCGTTGCGGAAGGGAACGCCGACCCGCAGGGTCGTGACATAATCCATCCCCGCGCCGGGCAGTTTGACCGTCTCGGCATACGCGTACCCCGCCTGCTCGGCGATTTCCATGATCCGACGCGGGTCGTAGAAGTAAACCGGGCACTTCTTGATCCGGTAGCGCGCCTGCCGCAGCGGCGTGCGGAACCAATGACGGCTCGGGAACGAGACAATCACCGAATGCCGGGCCAGCGCACGCATGCGCGCGAGCACCGCCACCGGGTCGGACTGATAATCGAAGAAGCCCATCGCCACCACCACATCGAAACGCTGATCGGTCACGTGCTCGTCGAAGTTGCCGCGGATCAACTCGACATCGGAGCGTCCGGCCGCCGCCAGATGACGCCGCGCCAGATCGAGCATCGGCGCGGAAATGTCGATGCCGGCCAGACGCTCGACACCCAGCTGCGCGAACGCCGCCAGGTATCGACCCGAGCCGCAGCCCACATCCAGCACGCTGCGCGCCTGCGCCCGTTTCACATGCTCACAGGTAAGGAGAAACCGCGCGATAATGTCCGAGCGGAAGCGGGAATTCACCCAGCGCCAGAAAGGCCCCTGCCCGTCCTCGCTGTAGAGCCGGTCAAAGGAATCGGCGGCGCGCTCGAAATAAGCGCGCACGTCGGTCACGCCCGCGTCGGGGCGGTCCAGGACAGTCCGGGACATCATGGTCAGCTCCTTAACATCTGTGTCGGAACGCGAGAACGGCCCGCCAACACACACGACATGGTGGTGAAGGGGACAGACGCCAGAAGCGGGGTGAGCCGCTGGACGCCCTGGGACAGACGGACATAGTGACGGAACCGACGGAGCGCCGACAGACCCTCAAGCCGCGGCGCCACCGGCCCGATCTCATATGGGTGTATGTAGAAAGCCGTGGGAATGTTCCGTTGCGCCCGGGAGCGAAGGAACCGTCGCACCCAGCCGACCGGCAAAAGCCGGAAATACCCCCCACCCCCCAGCGGAAGCGTGAACCCGCCCAGCCCGAACACCGGCAGCGGAAACTCCATCAGCCCGTTGCTCCATTGGTAGGGGGTCTCGGGCACGCCGGTGATACCATAAACATCATGGATCCGCGTCGTCACGACGCTGGAGTCATACCGGAAGCCCGCCTCCGCCAATTCATCGAACGCCCAGAGATTCCGGCGGCCGATGGAGAAATCCGGGGCCCGGAACCCGGCCACCGCCTGCCCGCCCGCGTCTTCCAACGCCGTTTTGGCGGTCCGCAGGTCACTTCGAAACTCCTCCGGCGTCTGGCCGAAGATCCGGACATGGTTCAGCGAATGGCAGCCGATTTCATGCCCCGCCTCCGCCACCCGTCGCACCAAGTGGGGAGCGGATATGGCTATGCGCCCCAGAAAAAAGAAGGTGGCGCGGGTCTGGTGACGGGCGAGCAGTTCGAGCGCGACATCGAGATTGGCGCCGATTTCCCGGTCCATGGCCGCCGGATCCAGGAGCGCCGGATCGACCGTCACGCTCTGCGCGTGCGATTCGGCAAACCCCTCGACATCGATGGTGAAGGCGCAGACAGGTTGCGACACACATCCCCTGCAAAGCGAACAAGGGGCCAACGCCCCTTGTCAAACGCAGAAGTGTCAATACGGTCTGGCAGGTTGCTGGAAAACCCAAAGTCTCCCGTTGTCACCCTGAGTGGAGCGATGGGTCTGCTTTTCTGATCCGGCGGTGGAAACAGCAGGTGCTTCGCTTCGCTCAGCATGACATTGGCCGCGTCTTGCGTCGGAACTGACCTTGTCAGCGACCGGCTAGAGACTGAAATACTTCCCGAACTCCGGCGCGTACCCCCGCGGCGTGTATTCGCCCTTCTCCGCATTCAGCACATAGTCGCCCTGGATACGTCCCGCGGCGATGTCCGCCAGAGCCGCCGCCAGCCGGTCGACTTCGGCGAAATTGTTGTAGATGCCGAAGCTGGCGCGCACCGTGCCCGGCAGACGGCTGCGGTCCCGGGCGAGAATCTCCCGTTCCATCTGACGCGCCTCCTCATCCGGAACATTGAGGAGACACTTCACATAGGTGTGCGCGCAGAAGCATCCCGACCGCACGCCGATCCCGTGCTCGTAGTTGAGCACCGCCGCCACCAGACTGTGCGGCACGCCGTCGACCGAAAACGACAACACACCCAACCGCCGCGCGGCGTTGGCCGGGTCGGCATCGCCATAGATGCGCACCTTCGGGATCTCCGCCAGTTTGCGCAACGCGTAGGCCGTCAACTCCGCCTCGTGCGCGATCACCGCATCCCATCCCACCGAGTGCAGCAACTGGATCGCCGTCGCCAGCGCCACCACCCCGACGATGTCCGGCGTCCCTGCCTCTTCTTTTTCGGGCAGGTCGGTCCAGTAGGCCTCTTCCAGATTCACGATGTCGACCGTGCCGCCGCCGACCACATCCGGCTCCCCCTGCTCGAAGGTGGGGCGTCGCCCAACCAGGATGCCGACGCCGTACGGCGCGTACATCTTGTGCGCCGAGAAGACCAGGTAGTCGATGTGTGCCGGATCATGGGCCGTGCCCATCGCCAACGGACGATGCGGCGCCAATTGCGCGGCGTCGACGAGGATCTCGGCGCCGCTCTCATGCGCCCGTCGCGCGAAGTACGATGTGTCGTTGATGTAGCCCGACACATTCGACGCCCCGGTGATCGCCACCAGACGCACCCGCCGCCCGAATTGCTTGAGCTTCGTCTCGAAATCCTCAAGCGAGAGCCGCCCATCCGCCTCCAGCCCGATGTGCTCCACCCGCGCCACCTTCCGCCAGGGCAGCTCGTTGGAGTGATGCTCCATGAGCGAGGTGAGCACGATGTCCTGCGGACCGAAGCGGATGCGGTTGGAGAGTTTGTTGATCGCCTCGGTCGTGTTCTTGGTGAAGATCACGATGTGCGAAGCCAGATCCGCTTTGACGAACTCCATGATCCGCGCCCGCGCCTCTTCGAACACCCACGACGACAACTGTGACTTGAATCCGTTGCCGCGATGCACGTTCGAATACCAGGTGAGGAATTGGTCGACCTTGTCGGCGATTGGCCGGAAGGTCGGCGTCGAAGCGGCGTTGTCGAAGTTCACATAGGTTACCATGCGTCCGCCCAGGATCGGCACCTTGGCGTCCACACCGATCAGTTGCTGGCGCAGCCAGGCCAGTTCATCGACCGCCCCCCGGCTTTTCTGCTCCACTGTGTCTCCGACCGCTATCGACATCGGCGTTCCTCCCATTCGGCGAAAATATACCACTTCGCTTCGCCCCATGCATGCGCTACCGCCGGCCTCCGGGGGAGCCGGGGCCTCGGCCGGAAAATAAACCGCCCCGCACGGGCAAGTGCGGGGCGGCTCGAAGTGCGTGTCGATCTGCGGCTTAGAAGTTGCCGGTCAGGCTGAAACGGTGGTTCTCGCCCATGAAGTCTTCCTTGTCGGTCACATAGGCGTAGTCGAAGCCGAACTGACGGAAATACAGCCCGGCGCCGATGGCGAACGCACCGTCGTCCACGCCGCCGCGCAGAGCGGCCGCGTAGTCGGTGTTCTCAAACTTGTGCATGTACTCGCCGCCGATGCGGAAGGCGATCTCGTCCACACCCTGCGTCTTCTGGATTTCCACCGGGAAGGTGAAACCCGAAAGCTGGCCCGGAGTGACGGCCAGGCCGAGGCGGATGTTGTACGGCACCTTGTCCTCGCCGACCTTCAGGCCGAGCGACTGCGCCATCAGGCCCAGACGCGCGTCGTCATGCAGGTCGATCTGGAAGCCCACATCGCCGCCCACGCCGGTCTCTTCCGAGACCTTGTTGTTGGCGATCACCAGGTTCATGCCCCAGTGGAACGCCTTGGCGCAGTTGGCATAGGACAACAGGAAGTAGTTGTCCATGTAATCCTCGGTCGAGCCATTGGTCAGCTCGACATCGGTGATGCCGGCGTTAATCCACGACGCGCCCACCGAGCCCCACTTAAACGAGCCGGCCAGCGCGAGGTAGTTGAAGTTGCGATCGGCAAACATGTCCGCCGACAGCATGGAGGAAAAGCTCCACTTGTTGATGCGTGAAAGTCCCGCCGGGTTGAAGAACCCGGCCGACGCGTCGCCGGCCAACGCCGTGTAGGCGTTGCCCAAACCGTACGCGCGGGCGCCCACGCCTGTCCGCAAGAACGGCAGCGCATGGTTGTCGTCGATCGCCAGCGCGTTGGCCGAAAGTCCCGTCACGAGAATCAGCGCCGCGCCGAGGACCATCGCCCACCGTTTGCCCCACGTGTGGTTCATTGTTCCTTCTCCCTTTGACATACGAAGTTTTTGTCCTCGTTATCGGTTGAGGGTTCGCCCCGCCTGCGAGGGCGGGGCGAACCGCTACTGATTAGTGACTAGTTGCTGGCGACTCCGCGCTTCACCACGACCTTCAGGACCTGTTCGGCCGCTCCGGTCGCCTTGAAGTACGCGAGGTACACGCCCTCGGCCACGTACTCGCCGTCGTCGTTCGTGCCGGTCCACGTCACGGTGCCCACCGTCGAGGTGATCTGACCATTGAAGATGGTCGCGACCTTCTCGCCGGCCAGGTCATAGATCTCCGCCGTGACCACGCCGCCACCGTCGAACCCGTTCAGGGCGAAGGAGACAGCGCCACCGGCCCACGGATCAAACGGGTTGCTCGAACCCGAGCCGGCGCCGCCCACGATGGTGATGATGCCGTCGCCATCGGTGTCGCAACCACCCGCGACCGTGAAGTCTTCCTGCACCACCTGCGTGTAGTTCTCGACCATGTCGGCGACGCCGCCGAACTCCCAGTCGTACTCGTAGATGATGCAGTTGCAGTACTCGTTGAACTTCTCCCAACGGTAGTCCGGACCCGCGTAGACAATGGCCCGCAGGCGACGACCCTGGGCGATGTGATCGACCAGCTGGAAGCTGAACTCGCCGGTCGCCGGGTTGAAGTTCTCGTCGTTGAACGCGTCGAAGGTTTCGGTGTGGATCCACGCCGCCTTCGGCACTTCGGAGAACTCGGAACCCGTGATGTCGTACACGTCGACGAAGACCTTCTCCCAGTTCACGCCGGCGCCCGCATCGGTGATCTTGATGTGGAACGTCGGGTTCGGGCAGACCTCCATGCCGGTGATCTCAACATCCGGCTTGGCGGCGTCGACCGTGAACGCGTAGGTGTTCGACTTGCAGTACCCTGACTTGTTGAAGGCCTGCACCATCAGAGTGTGCGGACCAGGCGCCAGGGCCGGCGCATCGGACTCCCAGTGCGTTGTCAGGATGCCGGTGACCTCGTCCCATTCGTTGTCGTACCAGCCGTTGTCCGGATTGTCACCGTTGGCGTACACGGTGATGTTGCCATCCAGGACAACCGTGATCTCGTCTTCGTTGATGTCACGGTTCTGGTTGTTGTACTCGATGTTCGAGCGCACCCGCGTGTAGATCGTCGGACGCGGCCCGAGCACGTTGCCCACATGGAACTCAGCGCCGGCGTTCTCAACTGTGATCGCACCCGAATTGCAGTTGCGGCCCGCCGAGACCACCGAGTAGAGACCGTAGAGGTTGTCGCTGTGGAACGTCGCCGAACCGTCGCCGATTTCGCCGGCGGCGATCAGGCCGTCGTTGGTGTTCCACTGATCCTCATCCCACCACGCCACGCCAAGGTCGGCCGGGTCATAGGCTTCCGGCTCCACATAGCGCAACGTGATCTGCGCGTACTTGCCGTCGTTGAAGCCCCAGACCGGATCGGTCAGGCGGATCGCCGTGACCAGCGGGAACCGGGTGCCTTCGTAGGCCGGCCACGCCTGGAAGTGCTGCTGCGACAGGTTCAGGGTCGGCACACGCGCCGGGAAGACCACGATGCCGTTGTCCGCCGACAGCGCGCCGGGCTCGATGCAGACCTTCGCGCCGAGCGTCGGATGCGTGCTGTTGCAGGCGCCGATCGCCGCCTTCACGCGCCACACCGTCATGACTTCCTTCTTCAGGTGCGTGCGGTTCGACGCGTCGGTGTACGACTGCCAGAACCAGCCCTCGCCGCCCATCTTGATCGCCTGCGAGCCCTCGAATGAGCCCGACTTCCACGACGGGATATCGGGATCCGGCGCCCACAGCTCGATCTTTTCGACATCGAGGCTGCCCTTCAGGTCCGCCCAGACGGCCATCATCAGGTTGTGGTAGTCGTCGGAGGTGTTGTCCTGATCGACATGGACCAGGCCCAGATCCTCGAAGGTGCGATCCTCGAACCAGATCGTCGCGGCCGAGGTCGAAGCGCCGGACGGCGTGATGTTGCAGTTGTTGATCGTGACCGTCGCGATCGGCTGGATGGCGAAGTCCTGGTTGCCATTCTTGTCGGTCGGGACGACACGCAGATCGAACGAGCCGGAGAGCACGCAGGGGTTCCACGTGGTCATCCAGCAGGTGCTGTCGCCGTTCACCTTCGCCGAGATGCCGATTCCGGTCCAATCCGTCGCGTTCGTCGAACCCGTCGGACGATACTGGAACTGGACATAGTCGACGTCGGTGTCCCACGTCGCGCCATAGATGGTGTACTTGTTAACCATGTGCTCGTCGGTCGATTTGCCGAAGCCCGTGATGTGGGCCACCGGCGGGGTCTGGTCGACGATGCAGATCTCGCGCGAACCCGAGACATACGAGTTGCCGACGTTGTCAACGACCACGGTCCACGCGCAGTAGCTGCCCGGCTCGAGACCGGTCGGATTCCACAGCGCGAAGGCGTTGTCCTGGCCGTCGTTGAGGGTCACCGTCTGGCCCCAGACGATGCCCACGTCGTTGCCCGCGCCGCCGGCCAGGGCGCTGATGCCCGAAGCGACCGCGGCGAGGTTGGCGCCCCAGTTGGCCGTGATGTCAAACAGCTGGCCGCCGGTGGCGCTGCCCAGGTTCGAGTAGCCCGCGCTGTCGGCGAAGTTGATCACACCGAACACCGCCGCGCCCGAATTGACGATCGGCGGGAACAACGACGCATAGTCGGCGAAGTCGTCCGCGTCCTCGTCAGTCACCAGGATCATGACCTTCGTGCAGTTGGAGCGCCACGGGTAGGTGGTCAGCGCCGTGTTGAGCGCGGTCAGGCCGTTCTCCGTGCCGCCCATCTGATCGCCCACTGCGGTGATCATGGTCTGGAAGGCGGAGACGTCGGTCGTGAACACGCCGTTGCCCGGCGCGGCCGTGGTGCGCGAGCCGTCGAGATTGATTACCTCATAGTCGCCGTCGTACCCGAGGACGCCGAGGCGGAAGTCCACGTTGCCCAGCGCGCTGGTGAACAACTGCGCGTTGGTCGCGATCGCCTGCTGCTCGTCGGCCATCGAACCCGAACCGTCCTGCACGAACACGATGTCCACGCACCCGCCGCCGCCGCCCGCGCAATCGCGGCCGACGAAGAACTGGAGGTACTTGGCGCCCGAGTTCCACGCCTTGTACGGCTCCATGTCGACGCAGGAGTGGTCATCGATGGCGTTGGCCGTCAGCTTCACCACGTCGTCTTCCGGAAGCACGACTTCGTGGCAGGTGCCGAAGGTCTCGTCGCCGTCGATGTCGACGATCTCCGAATACGGATCGGTCACGTCGATCATCACGTTCATCGGGATCGAGTGGCACTCGTTGCCGGCCTTGTCAAAGACCCGCGCGACGATGGTGTAGCGGCCATCCGGGCAGCAATTGCCTTCGTAGCCGTACTCGCCCTCGAGATCGTAGTCGGCAATCACGTCGCACCAGTTGGTGAACCAGTCGACGCACAGGGATCCGTACACGTCGGCGTCGATACGCACCCAGCCGAGGTTCGGATCGAGGTTGTCCTCGATGTCGACGCCCGGCACATCCGCGTTGCGGAAGTACCACACGATCGAGTCGAGGCCGATGGTCTGGTAGTTGCTGATGGTGGCGCGGTCGACGCACAGGTCGGTGTGCTCACCCACGAAGGTGAACGTCGTCCCGTTGACCGTGCGCTGATAGCTCGGGCTCGGCGCGGTCAGCGCGAACGGCGAGCAGGCCTTGGCCACGGTGGCCGGGCAGCGCGGTCCGTCGACGCCGACGCCGTTGTCGAACGCCTTGCCGAACAGCCAGTACTGGCCTTCCGGCACGTTGTCCACGTTCCACGACGTCGAGAACTCGTCGCCCGAAGCCGCCGACGACCCGATGTAGCGCAGGGTGCCGTTGGTCTGCGACGTCGACGCGAAGAACTGCACCGAGTCGATGCCCGACGAGGAGAGCTTACGCGCCTCGATCGCATTCGAGTTCGGCGTGATGTAGGCGCTCCAGCTCGGGTTGGTGATCGCCACTTGATTGGCGTTCACATCCAGAATCCAGATCGTCAGGGACTGCGTCGTGACATGACCGAAGTAGTCCACCGCGGTCACGACCACGTCGCCGGTCCAGGAATTGCAGTTGTTCAACGTCACGCCCGAGGAATCCAGCGGATCGAAGCAGAACTCGCCGAGGCCGCTGGCGCCGAACGTATCGTCGCCCTCGCCCACGCCATAGAGCACTTCTTCGATGTCGCAATCCTCGGTCGCGTCCGTCGTCAGGCAGATGTCCTCATGCGCCTTGAACGTCGGACCCTCGTGCGTCACGCTGATCGCCGAGGCCGAATGGTCCACACGGATGAACATGTGGTGGCCCTTCGTCTCGTCGAAGGTGAAGTCGTCGAAGCCGTTCTCCGTCGACGAACCGTCGGTGTAGTACACCACGGCGCGCAGGCGATAGAGGCCTTCGTCCAATCCGTCGGTGTACACCGTGCCGGTCCAGCCGCCGCCGTCATTCGACAGCTCACCGCTCCACCAGTACTGGTCCTCAACGTCCGACTTGTCGGCGCTGATCCACGCCAGGTAGACCGAGCTGACATACGACGGGTTGTTAACCGTCACCGTCGCATTGAACTCCTGGTCCACGCTCACGTAGCCGCAGACTTCCGGACCGTCGACCGCCAGCTGCGGATCCTGATCCGGGCCGACGACGCGCACGTACCACTCGCTCTCCGACCACGAGTCGTTACAGGCGCAGTCGAAGACCTTCATCTTCACACGGTAGGTGCCCGGCTCGTAGTTGGCCGTGTTCCACTGACCGGTGTAGAGGGAGTCGATCACGTTGTCCGGCGTCATGACGAAGCCGTCCATCTTCTCGTAACCGTCTTTAATGTAGAAGATGACCGAATCGACGCCGCAGTTGTCGACTTCGCCCTGGCCCCAGCCGCCGTCGTTGTCACGGGCATAACCCCAGATGTCAACCACGGAACCGGCCTGGACGATCGTCGGATCGTTGTAACCGCCGTTCGACAGGTCGTCGCCCACCTGGGCCACGATGCCGTACGGATCGGTGTCGTCACCGCGGACCCAGACCAGGTCGGACTGCACCATCTGGCCCGACTTGTTCCACGCGCGGGCGAAGATGAAGTGCGGACCCTCGAAGTCCGGATCGATCCAGTTGTAGCCCCAGCGACCGTCGATGCTCTCGTAGTCGGAGCCGATGTAGTACTCCTCCTCCGGAATATCGTCGATCACCCGGACATAGTAGAACGCGACCTCCGTGATCGGGTTGCGCGGATCGGTGCTTTCGGCCACCGCCTCCAACTCGATATCGCAACCGATGAACGCCGGGTCGGTCGTGGTCGGGTAGACCACCGCCACCGTCGGCAGCGCGCACGAGAGGTGCACGGTCGTGATGTACAGGTTCTCCGAGCGGTTGAGCGCGTTGTCCACCGCCCAGACCGTCAGTTCATACGTGCCATCCGCCAGGCCGAAGGCCGTCGGATTCCAGTAGGTCGAGAACCACTGCCAGTACACATCCGGAGCGGCGGAGACGCCGACCGAATCGAACTCGACCCACTCCGTCGCGCCCAGCGGACGATAAGCGAAGACCGCCTTGTTCCAACCCTCTTCGAGGATCGAACGCGCTTCGATGTAGATGCCGTTCTCATCATAGTTGCCCGGCGCGGTGCAGAACACCTCGTCGTTATCCGGCTCGACGATGATCGCGTCCGTCGGATCGATGTCCAGCAGGTAGATCGTGATGCAATCCTGCGTCATGTTGCCGCAACCGTCCCAGACGGTCATGAGCAGAACCACCTGCTCGTAACCGCTCGGCGGCGAGGTCATGTCCTGATACCACGGCGCGTCGGTCGGGTCGAAGACCAGGTTGTTGAAGACGTTGGCGCCTTCGTTCACCTGGACCGTCCACGACTGGTAGCCGGAGAGATTGTACACGTCGCCGAACAGCGAACCGGACGGATACGGCGAACGGCCCTGCTCGTCACAGTCGCAGTTGGCCTCGCCGGTGAACAGCGTCCACTCGACGCGCTTGACGTCGTCGCGCGTGTCGTTGCCGTCGGTGTCAAACCACGGCCACACGTTCGGCTGCACCGTCAGGGTGTTGCCCCACTGCGTGAACGCCCAGCCGCGCGGATCGGACAGCACGCACGAGACGTTCGGCTGCACGACCAGCTGGCCGTTGATCTCCGTCCACACCGTGTCGATCGCCGCGTTCGGGGCCCACGCATCGATGAAGAAGGTGGCCATGTCGCACGCCGACGAATCGAAGGTGTTGGCGTCAAACCAGCCGTCGCCGTTCATGTCGTGCGACCACGTGCCCCAAACCGTCCGGGCGATCACGCGGAAGTCGTAGTCCACGTTCGGCGTCAGCTCCAGCTCGCAGAGATTGATGTCCCAGCGCCAGACCGTCGAATTCGTGCCGCCCGGGCTGGAGTTCACACCCGGCAAGCCCGAACCGAGGTTGTACCAGTAGTCGTACTGGTCCGGATCCGACGACTTCTTGTAATAGAGGAACACGTCATCGAGGTCGTCGATGTTGTCCTGCGCCAGGTCGAGATCCGCGTAGAAGGTCTTCATGCACGGATCGTTCATCAGGCCCTTGCCCGGGTACTCCTCGATGCCCAGGTACGGGGCCGACAGCGCCATCTTGCCGTCGCTGTAGCAGAAGTCCGGCGTCTCCAGGCACAGCGGCGGCGTGTCGATGTCGACGCAGACCTGGACGCACGGGGTGATGTATTCGTTGCCCTGATCGTCAAAGAGACGGGCGCGCAGATAGATGATCGTGCCCGACTCGGTGATCCAGGACAGGTCTTCGGTGTTCCACCAGTCCACACAACCGTACATCAGGAAGCCGTTCGGACCGCCCTCCTTCGGCTGCAGGATGCCCGGACCCGCCTGGACGGCGATGTTGTTCCAGACATACAGATCTTCGCACGGCACGGTGTCGATCTCCGGCGTCCACACCAGAGTCGAGCAGGCCGGGGTGATCGTCGTGTCACGGCAGGTGATCGAGTCGCGGCCGGGGCCGTAGTAATCGAACACCGTGTCGCAAACGAGATTCTCGCCGTTGCCGGACGTGTCGTCGCAGCTGTACCACGTGCCGATCCAGGTCGTGTCGATGATCAGACCCTGGCAGCACTGCTTCGACCACTCGTAGTCAATCTTGACCACTTCGTCCGGGTCGAGACAGTTTTGCATCGGATCGATCACCACGCAGATCTCCACCGGATCGAGCATCGAGCGCGAACGGCGGATGCACTTGCCGTCCACCGGGTTGGAGATCAACGCGCACGGCGGGATCGAATCGGCCACACAGAAGTAGTACTCGACTTCGCCCACATTGGCGCCGGCGGCGTCGCAGGCATACAGGTCGATCTCGCCCACGCCCTTCCAGAAGCCCTCGGCGCTGAAGGTCAGCGTCGTGCACGCGGCGTACACGTTCTCGACGTAGACGACCTCGTTATCCGGAGCCGCCCACTCCTGGCCGACCTCCATGCGAATCTTGTACGGAGGCAGACCGCCAGAGAAGCAGACCTCCACGGTGTTGCTCGGTCCCCAGACCGAGAACCCGGTGATGTCGCAGTAGTTCTGGTACATCTCCAACTGGCCGTTGACCTCGGTCACCTGCAGGTCAAAGGTCCCGTCGGTATTGGCCCAGGTGAACTCCCACGTGCCGCACGCCGCGATCACCTCGTTGCGCGTCATCACGTTGCCGGCTTCGTCGGAACCGATCACGATGATCTCGAGATCCTCGACGTCGCCGTCGCCCACCATCGCGTCCAACTGCTCGCAGGCGTAGATCCACACCGCGATCAGGTTGTCCGACGGGCCCTGGAAGCTGTAGTCAAAGCTCATCGGCGTCCACGGGCCGGGGTTGCCGTCGCCCTGATCCTTCAGGCGCACCAACACGGTGTCAATGTCGGTCAGGTCGTCGCTGCCCGGAAGGTCGGCCTTCACATAGATGAAGAAGCCGCCCATCTGCGGACCGTTGTTCAGGAACTCGCAGTAGCTGCAACTGTACTGCTGGCCCTCTTCGGGCTGGTAGACGCAGGTGATCGGCGCCGAAGCGTCGGACTCGCAGGCCACCGGCAGCACATGCTCGACTTCCACGTTGCCGCAGTCGTCGATCACTTCGACACGCCACTTATAGACGACGCCGTCGGTCAGAACGACCGTGCCGTCCGTCGTCCAGTTCGTGGTGGCGCCGACTTCCGCGACCAGGATGTTCGGGTCGCCGCCGGTGCCGTTGTCGTAGTAGATGCGGACGAGGGCGATGTCGTTGTTGCCGTTCGGATACTGGTCGCCCCAGTTCCATTCCAGATCAATCACGCCAAAGGCGCGGCTGTAACAGGCCAGATCCACCACCGGCTCAGGATAGTCGGTGTCGATGCTGTAGCCGCCCGTCCCCGCGTCCAGGACCGTCGTGTAGACCGTGTCCCAGTTCTGCGCGTTGTCTACAATGTAGAGGGCCACGATCGCGTTCGGATCCAGCGGACCGTAGTCAATCGCCGAATCCTGCGGCAGATCGCCGAGCACCCAGTCCAACTGCCAGTTGCCGCCGCCCAGATTGTTCAGCGGGTACTGGGAGTAGGCCACATTGTTCAGGTCGCCCAGGCCGGCCTGCATCACATTGGCGTAGATCGCGACCAGGTCGGTGTCCGTGACACCCTGCACCCGGATGCGAACGCTCTCGCCGATCTTCAGGCAGCCGTTCAGGTCGGTGTCCGACAGACGCAGGAATTCGCCCGGCGGGATCGACGGGCCGACGTTGTCAACAGAGGCCGCCAGCGTCACCGACAGCGAATCCTCGTTGCAGGCGTTGTCGACCACGTGCAGCCAGGCGCTCTCCGCCGCGCCGTCGAGCACGCCCGGCAGAACCTCATGCTTGGCCTCGAAGCGGCGGTCGCCGGCATCGTCATACAGCGTGATGCCGACCGGGGCCGCATAGAAGTCGTAGATCGTTGTGAACACCGCGCACACTTCACCGAACGGCTCGTTCGACATGTCGATAAAGAAGCGAACCGTGTCGCCCGGATTCACGATGCCGTTGCCGTTGGCGTCCCAATGCAGGGTCCACGACGCCGGACGCGCCGCCACCGCGGGCTTCTTGGTGTCGATCGGCTCAGCCACCAGAGTCGAGCAGCGGCTGGTGTTGCCGTAGGCGTCTTGGAACTCCGCGACGATCCAGTGCGTGCCGCCCGGTATATCGACCGGCAGGTTCACCGTCGGGCCGACGTTCATCAGGTCAAACGGGCCCACGGCCGGCGCGCTGCCAATGTTGGAGCTGTCATACTCATTGACATACGCGAAATACTGATACCCAGCGAACCCCTTGAACCGCGCCATCGTAACGGCGCCGGCGTTGTTGGTGAACTCCCGGACGAAAACCTTCGGCCACCCCGTCTTGCAGGTGTCGTTGGGGACGTTCACAATATCCAGGTCCACCTGGATCAGCAGCGAGTCGCCGAGATTGATCACATCGCTCGGGTCGCAGCCGCCGTAGAGGCAGTTGTTGATGTTGTAGTTCGTCAGGAACACGCTGTCACAGGCCGGGCCCTGATTATCGATGATAATCGAGTAGGCGTTGTTGGCCGGCGACTGCGGGATGCAATCCAGATCGACGGTGTCGCCCGGAGCCGGACCGCAACCGATGGCGCCCATGCAGACGCGTTCGGGGCGCAGCTCGACGCCCACGCCGGTCATGTCATAGGTCGGGTTGTTGCCGATCCCGTTGATGTCGACGACCATGTTGAACCAGGCCGTGCCGCCGCCCGGCACGATGATCGGACGGGTCAGATTAATGAACACCGAGTCGTTCGTTTGGAACGCGCCCGGGTTCGCCGATCCGACAAACACGTCGTTGCCGCCGCCATAGAAGGCGTTGGTGTCGGACATGCCCGCCACGGTCGAATCCCAGTACAGACGGATCTGCGAAATCGTGTTGGTCCGCTCGGCGATCGAGTGGACATACATCGAATACAGCGTGTCCGCCGTTCCGTCACCGTTGTCGATGCGGAAGCTGAGAATCGGCACGTTGGTGCTGGTCGGCCCGGCATAATTGAACCAGCGGCGCTTGTAGGCCAGCGAGTCCAAGCCGCCGGCGACGTCGGAGGTCCGCCAGACCAGGTTGTTGCAGTCCGCCGGCGCGGCTTGCAGCTGCGACACTGAGATGGTCGTGCCATCACTGAATGCCGCCTGCGCCGGCATCGCCGACAAACCGACGAGCGTCAGGGCGATCAACGCCGCCCAGAGACTCCATCTCCACGGTTTCATCCGCGCTCCCCCTTCCTGAGGTGAGTTCGCCCCACTGCCCGAGCGGGACGACCGCGCATTAGTGTTGTTTCGATACATGTCCTTTCCTCTTCCTCCTCCTGGATATGACATACACTTTGCTTCTTTGCGCTTAAATCTCCGGGAAACAAAAAACGACAACCAGCGTGACGCCGTTGCTTCGTGCATTGATCCCCCCCTTTGTGCGAGCGCTTTCTGGACTGAAATTGGGGAGGCCTCGCTCCTGCCGACCGGCCGCCGCATCAGCCGGATCGGGCGCCCATTAAAAAGAAACGGACGCCGTCAAGCGGTCACCCGCCCGACGCCGAATCGATGCGCCTGGTGAAACTCCCCAACCTGAATCTGACCCTCCCATGGTGCGCGGCCGCCCAACAACTCCCGCCGCGCTCTTTAGACCCTCGCTTTATCCCAACATCCGCGGTCGACCGCCCAACGTTAACCCACGCTCAGCCAATCGACCACAGCAAAAATCAGGACCCCAAATCCCGCCCGCCTCTGTGCCCCCACAGATTCGGGTATGAATGCCGCCAACGGAATGCACCGCGCGCATTCGTTGTCAAGTCAATTGTTCCCATACTGCTTATGGGAACCGGCCCACAGCCTGTGGGCAAGGGTCAATCGGGATTATCGGACCCCAATGATCCGAGGTTTAGCAATGTTTTGGATAACCCGACCCTCCCCCGATCCGCTTGCGGCGGACCCCAACTTGGCCGCCAAATATCATAGGGGTACAATACCCCTGCAAGACTTTTTTTGGCCCACGCCGAAGATTTCCGTCACTCAACCCAAGACCCTGTTTCCGGTTAGGATCATCCCTCCGAAGCGTGGCTTTAAGGCGGCCATGCTACTACCAAGTCCAGCGACAGGTTGGCCGGAATCCACTCTGTCACTTCGCGCATTTTTTCACATAGGCGATTGCCGCAGCGGCACTTACGCCCCGCCCCCAAATGACAGGGCCACCAACCCCAAGGTTGGTGGCCCAGAAACCGCCAAAGTCCGTTTTTCTGCTGAGCCGACAAATTCAGGCGAACTGATCTTGCTCCCGACGCTTCAGCGCGGTGACCGTTGCACCGCCCGCGAGTACCCGCCCGGCGCTTCCGCTCCCTGCGAACCCGGCGATGATACCGCCGGCTGCCAAGCCTGCGCATAAGCCAGCAGATCGTTGGCATTGCAATCGGAGAGCATCACGCAGACATAGTCTTGGCACTCCTGCCAGAGCACCGCGCGGCAACACCCCAGCTTCACGCTGCGATACTCGCGTTCGCCCACTTGATAGTGCGGGCCGCTTTCGACCCGGAACGCCGAGGCGGGAATGAGAAACAGCGAGACCGGCTCGGTGGTGCCGCCGGCGAATTCGAAACGTCCAAGCTTGCTGTCCTTCCACGGCATCACACAACACTCATGCAGACCCAGCCCCGAAGGCGGCGCATCGGGAATAAGCGTCGCCACCCCGGGGTTCATCTGCGCCGCGAGGAAGGCCTTGGCCTGCGAGTAATCCTGTGTCTCGATGCCGACCTCTTCGACCGGCAGCATGTCGTGGTGATAGTAGGCCAACGTGACCCACGGCGTGCGATCCGGCCCGGCCTCGCGTCCCACCCAGGCGCCGCCCAGCCCCACCGCCAGCAAAAGCCCCGCCGCCACGGCAAAGCGCGTCAACATCGACACGACATTCACCGGCGCGGCCACCGGACGGGGGAGAGAGTCCTCCTCGGCCAGACGGGAGAGCAGGTGCGCCTTGAACTCGGCGCGGGCCGCCGGACGCGGCGCCGCGTGTGTCACGAATTCATGGAAAATGCGTTCGGCCTCGTAATGCTCGAAGCAGTGACGGCAGGCCTGCACATGGGCGGCGATCGCCGCGCGCTCGGCCTCGCCGATTTCACCGTCGAGATATTCGTAGAGTCTGGCCAGGGCCTTGCGACAATCACACACCATGCGTCATCTCACAAGCGTTGCTCATCACACCGTTTCTCACACCATGCCGCCTTCGCCCCACCCAGGCCAAGCCGGCGCTCATTGACATCGTCGCGGCCGCCGTCCTCCCGCGGCCGTCATCGTCGGGCGCTCTGCCGTTGTCGGAACCGTTCGCCAGTGCGCGTTGGCCCGAAGCGATCCGTCTACTTCGGCCCGACCACTCCCGCCTTCTGCGCCTGGGACAGAAGCGCCTTCTGGAGCAGTTTCCGCCCGCGGAACAACCGCGACTTCACCGTTCCCATCGGCACATTCAGCGCCAGCGCGATCTCCTCGTACGACAGCCCTTCCACAAACGCCATCACCACCACCAGCCGGAAATCCTCCGGCAGCGATTCGATGGCCTTCTCGATATCCTCGCCGAGGACGCGGTTGAACAATTCCCGCTCGGGCGTCTGCCCGGGCGTGACCATCCCGCCCTCGACCATGCGTCCATACAGTTGGAAGTCCTCGACATCATCAAAATCGACCTGGGTCGGCGCCTTCGATTCCTTCCGGTAGCGGTTGATAAACAGGTTGGTCAGGATCTTGAACAACCACGCCCGGATGTTGGAACCTTCCTCAAACCGGTCAAAGTACCGGTAGGCTTTGAGCGCCGTCTCCTGGACCAGGTCTTCGGCGTCGGCGGCGTTCTTCGTCATCCGCAACGCCGTCCGGTACAGCGCATCAAGGTGCCCCTTGATCAGGGCCTCAAACTGTGAGCGATCACCCACGGGCAGACCCCGTCCGGCGACGCTCCACCCCTGACAACACCAAGAGAATCCGCATGTTCCGTCGTTTCTCGTGCGCCGCCGGCGAATTGTCCGCTCTTTGTCAGCGCAGCGTGGTTGGCGAAACTACACAAATCGCCAGCGACTCTCCATGCCATTTAATGAGCCGCCGAACCCCCTCGCCCTATATATGTTAGCGTACAGTCCCAACAAAAACCGCCTTAATCAAGACTTTGCTACAGGATTTAGTGGGTGTACGCATGGAGCAGAACAAAATATGGTGTCTGCTCACCGGCGCCCATGGCGACGGGCATGGCTGAAGTCGCCAAGCAGTGCCCTGCCTCTTGCGTAGGCGTGGCTTTTCCCGAAAAGCAGAGGCCATAACTCTTGTATTCCTCTGGTCTTAGCAGACGTCAAAAACATCATCCCCTGATTCTCTATATGCCCTGTCGGCTTGACAGTCCGGGCGCGCATGTCTAACCAGCAGTTGTCGTAGGGCCATTTCCGACCCGGCCGCTCATGCCCGAGGGGGTGTGACGGTGCCAACGCTTTCTTGCTTTGACAACCTCGGAGGCGGCAATGTCACGTTCCCGGTTCTGGCTGACCGTAGTGGTCGCGCTCGTTCTGAGCGCCGGCAATCTCCACGCCCAGGTGCAGGAAGACTGGTGGCACATCTATCCCGGCCCCGGCGATAATGACAACGAAGCCCGCGGTATCGGTGTCGACGCCGGCGGCAACTGCTACGTTGCCGGCGGCAGCACGGGCGCGGCTGACTGGGACTTCCTTGTCGGCAAATACAATCCGGGCGGGGGAGTGGCCTGGGAGATCCCAGTCAATGGCCCCGGTGACTCCTCCGACTACGCCATGGCCATGGTCGCCGATGATGCCGGCAACTGCTATGTCTCCGGTTGGACAACAGCCAAGGGCGTGTTCGGGTCGGGGCTCCTGATCTGCAAAACCACTCCGTCCGGTACGGTCGAATGGGCACGGCCCCACAACGTAAATCAGATGGCACCCCGCGAAATGACCTTTGATCCGGCGGGTAACATCATCATCTCCGCCTTGGGTTACAGTAGCGGATACCACTCCGTCGTAATGAAAGTTGATCCGCAGACCGGGGATTCGCTCTGGGCGACCTTCTACCGCTGGACCGGCGCCACCGGCGGCAACGCGCAGAGCGTGGCCTGCGGCTCTGATGGCAGCGTCTACATCGCCGGCACCGCCACCAAGTCCACGGGCAACCTCGACGACATCCTCGTCGTGAAGTTCAGCGCCGACGGCGACACGCTCTGGGGACGCGCCTACGACGGCCCGCTGCACCGCTACGACGAAGGCATCGATATCGCCGTCGACAACGCCGGCAACGCCTATGTGACCGGCAAGATCAAGGACTCCACCGGGAATTCCGACCTGGTCATCCTCAAATACGATCCCAACGGATCGTTGCTCTGGGATTGGACCTGCGGCGTCGGATCGAGCTCAATCCACAACACCGCCGGCATCGCGCTTGATCCCGCGGGCAATGTCTGTGTCGGCGCGCACTCAAGCGGATGGGCCACGGGATTCGATTTCAGCTTTTACAAGCTCAGCGCCGACGGGGATTCGCTCTGGGTGTCGCCCTCCGGACGGAACGGATACGAAGAGGCCTATGCCATGGCGCTGGACGCCGCCGGCAACATGTACATCACCGGTCACGGCGCGGGGACGACGGACTACGACTGTCTCACCATGAAGTTCAACGGCGCCACCGGCGCCAAGGTCTGGGAGATGACACGCGATGCGGGCGGGTATGATCGCGCCACCCGGATTTGCGTGGAAGCCGAGGACCATGTCTATGTCGCCGGCTATGGCAATCCACCGGGCGAACCGGAGACCAACCTAGACATCGTGATCATCGCCTACGAGCCGGTCAGCGCCGCGGTCTTCGAACCGGTGACCAATGATCCGCCGCGCGACTTCGCGCTCCACCAGAACAGCCCCAACCCGTTCAACGCCGCCACCACCATCCGCTTCGACCTGGAAACCGGCGGCGACGCCGAACTATCGATCTACAATCTCCTCGGCCAGACCGTGCTCAGCCACCGCGAGACCGGCCTCGCGCCGGGCTCCTACGCCTTCGAATGGGATGGCGTCGATGACCGCGGAGGGGCGGTGGGCAGCGGCGTCTATCTCTATCAACTGCGCACACCGGCCGGGAAGCTGGCGCGCAAGATGGTGCTCATGAAGTAGGCGGCGCCGCCGGCTTCGCCGACAGACCGCGCAGAAACGGATTGAAGTCCCTCTCGATCGCCACCGTGGTGCCCGGACCATGCCCCGGATGCAGGCGCGTCTCGGGCGGCAGGGTGAGGATTTCGGTCTCCAGCGAGCGCACGATCGTGGCGTAATCGCCGCCGGGAAAATCGGTCCGACCGATCGAACCGGAAAAGATCAGATCGCCGCAGAAGACATCGCCGGGAAAGACCAACAGGCAGTGGCCGGGGGTGTGCCCCGGTGTGTGCGCCACCCGCAACGACAACGACCCGACCGGGATGATGTCGCCGTGGGCCAGCTCGACATCAACCTCCGGCACCTTCGCCCCGAAGATGCCAAACAACGCCGCGCTCTCGACCAACCGCGCAAAATGCATGGTCTCCGCCGGGTGCAGGTAAAACTTCGCTCCCAGCGCCTCCTTGAGTGCCTGCACCGCGGCGACGTGGTCAACGTGCGCGTGGGTGTTGACGATCTTGTCGATCGCCAGTCCCAACTCGGCCACTTTGCGCAGGATGCGTTCGGCCTCGTCGCCGGGGTCGATCACAATCCCCTGGCCGGTGGTTTCGTCGCCGACGATGTAGCAATTCTCCAGAAGCGGACTGACGGTGACTTTGTCGATGATCATCGCGAGGTTCCGCTGGGCGCAACAACGGGCTTTGGCCCGCCGGCATTGGTCCGTTTATTCCGGCGGCCATGACCGCCGTTGCCGATTTGACGCTCAAACCCGGACGGGACAAACCGGTCCGCCACCGCCATCCGTGGATCTTCTCCGGAGCGATCGCCGGACTGCGCGGCCAGGCCGAGCCGGGGGATATGGTACAAGTCCGCGCCGCAAATGGCGAGCCCCTCGCCGTTGGGTACTACAACCCCCACTCGCAGATTGTCGTGCGACTCCTGGCCTGGGACCCGGCGGCAACGATCGATGACGCCTGGTGGGGACGGATGATTGCCGAGTCGGTGGCGCGACGTTCCGCCCTGGCCCGGTCCGATGACACCAACGCCTACCGCCTGGTCTACGCCGAGGCCGATGGCCTGCCGGGGCTGATCGTCGATCGCTACGATGACATTCTGGTTTGTCAGTTCCTCACCGCCGGCATCGAACGCGCCCGTCCCGTTATCGTCGAGGCCCTGGCCGCTCTCCTTCGCCCGCGGGCGATTCTCGACCAAAGCGACAACGAGATCCGTCAGGTCGAAGGCCTGCCGCCCGCCTCCGGCGCGCTCAGGGGAGAGGCGCCATCGGAGTCGATCGCGATTCGCGAGAACGGTTTCAGCTACCGGGTCGATTTCCGTTCGGGACAGAAAACCGGATTCTATCTCGACCAACGCACCAACCGCGCCCGCGTTGCCCGCCATGCCTCAGGACGCGCGATCCTCGACTGTTTCTGCTACACCGGCGGGTTCACCGTCCCGGCGCTTGCCGCCGGCGCCGCCGCGGCCACCTGCGTCGACTCCTCCGCGCCCGCCCTGCAGATGCTGACGGCCAATGTCTCCGCGCTGGGGGAGAAGGCGCATTCGGTCGAGACAATTTGCGGCAACGTCTTCGAGGTGCTGCGCAAGTTCCGTGATCAGGCACGCCAATTCGATTTGATCGTCCTCGATCCTCCCAAGCTGGCGGCGGCGCAGACGCAGGTCACCAAGGCGCTTCGCGCGTATAAGGATTTGAACCTCTTGGCCTTAAAGCTTCTGACCCCGGGCGGCATCCTCGCCAGTTTCTCTTGCTCCGGCACGGTGACACGGGCCGCGTTTCAGGAGGCGGTCGCCTGGGCGTCCACCGATGCGGGACGGTCGGTCCGCATCCTCGAACAATTGGGGCAGGGCGAGGATCACCCGCTACTGATCTCATTCCCCGAATCGGAGTATCTCAAGGGCCTCATCGCCCGCGTCGACTGATATTCCCGACCATTTCGGTCCGACCTAATTGTCAGAGTTTTGCGCGATCCGACGCGGCATTCGCCTTTTGGCTTTCGTATATCCTGTGAAAGTCGATCCATACACCAGGGAGGGGCCATGAACTCACCAAGGCTTGTTCGCTGGGCGCTCGCGATCGTCGCTTTCGTCGCCACCGAGGCTCTCGCCGGACCGGTTAAGATTCACGTGGAAGGCACCTTAACGGGCCCGGGAGGCCAGCCCACCTACGATGGCGTTTATTCGGTGACCGTGCGGCTGTGGAACGGCGGCAGCACTCCGATCCTCAAGGTCGACACGGTGCAGTTACCGGTCGTGCATGGGAGGTTTCAGATCCATCTCGGGCCGTATGATGTCCTGACCCGCGAGTTGTTTTCGACGCAGAAATCTCTCTCGTTTCAGTTTCCCGGCGAGAACGAAATCTCCCCGCGCAGTCCCTTTCTGCGCATGGCGCCCTCCGGCGAGATCTACTGCGCGCCGGTGCGTTTGAGCACCGCCGGCCTGCCCACCGTCGCCGCCGGCACCCGCGTGCGGCTGGGACGTTCCGCTCCGCAGAAATCGGCGGTCGGCATCCTCCTGTCGATGACCGGCAGCCAGATCGAACTGCTGGATGCCCGCACCCCGGGCCTGGTCAACCGCTTCGCCTTCGACTCGATCGATGCCCTCGACATCAGCACCCGCTTCCGCCGCCATGGCGAAGTGGGATTCCTCTCCGGCGTGATCCTGGGCGCCGCCTTCGGCTATGCCATGGGCTCCGGCGAGGAAGACGATCTGTCGATGTCCAAGGAGACCAAACGCGCCTTTGATGCCTTCGCCGGGGCGATCATCGGCGGCCTGACCGGTTACCTGCTCGGCAACTCGATCACCACCGACCGCTGGCAACCCCTGCCGCTGGACCGTGTGCGCGAACGCGCCCGCAACGGCGGGGATGTCCTGGCCGGCGACCGGCGCTGAGTTCCGCGCACCGACCGGCCAACCGACACAAAACGCCCGGAGCCAATCGGCTCCGGGCGTCGCGCATTTGGATACACTGTCCAGTGACGTACGACGGACGGTCTACGACAGGCCCATCACATCGAGGATGCGATTGAGATCATCATGGCCATAGTAATCGATCACAATACGGCCGCGCTTTTTCGACTCGAGGATGTGCACCGTGGCGCCCAGACGGCGGCGCAGCGTCTGCTCGACCGCCTCCAGCTCGGGAGAGCGTTTCTTCGCCCGCGAGAGCATGCGCTTGGGACGGCCGTAGACGATTTCCTCGGTCTTGCGCACCGAGAGCGACTCGGAGACCACACGGTTGGCCAGCTTGATCTGCTCGGCCGCCGACGGCAGCGCCAACAGCGCGCGCGCATGCCCCGCGGTCAGCTTGCCGCCGCCGATCTTCTCACGCACCGCCTCCGGCAGCGAGAGCAGACGCAGGGTGTTGGCCACCGTCGAACGGTCCTTGCCTACCCGTTGGGCGATCTCCTCCTGCGTGTAGCCGAACAAGTGCGAGAGCTTCTGGTAGCCGGCCGCCTCATCGAGCACGCTTAAGTCCTCGCGCTGGAGGTTTTCGATCAGCGCCCATTCAAGTTCGGCTTCGGGGGTCGAGGCCTCGGGGATGATCGCGGGAATCTCGACAAGCCCCGCGGTCTTCGCCGCCGTCCAGCGACGCTCGCCGGCGATCAGTTGATAGTGCTCGCCGACCTGCTTGACGATGATCGGCTGCAGCACGCCATGCGCACGGATCGAGTCGGCCAGCTCGTGCAGCTTGATCCCGTCCAGCTGCGTGCGCGGCTGATGCGGATTGGGAACAACCTTATCAATCGGTATAGTGACAACGCCCGCGCCCGGCTTCTCCGCCGCCGGCGCCGTCGGTATCAACGCCTCCAACCCCCGTCCCAACGCGACCCGATTCATGACGCAATGACCTCCTTGGCCAACGAAACGTAATTCTCCGCTCCCGCCGACAGCATGTCGTACAGGACAATCGGCTTGCCGAACCCCGGCGCCTCCGCCAACCGCACATTCCGCTGGATCACCGTCTGATAAACCTTCCCGGCAAAAAACTTCCGCGCCTCCGCCTCGACCTGGCGCGAAAGATTCAAACGGGAATCGTACATGGTCAAAAGCACTCCCTCGATCTCCAGTTCCGGATTAAGCGACCCCTTGATCCGGTTGATGGTGTCCAGCAAAAGGCCCAATCCCTCGAGGGCGAAATACTCGGTCTGCACCGGAATCAGAACCGATCCCGACGCAACTAAGGCATTCAACGTCAATATGTTAAGCGATGGCGGGCAGTCGATGATGATGAACTCATAGGGGAGATTGCTGTCGGCGAGGGCATCCTTCAGGCGGCTTTCACGTCCGGACATTTCCACCATCTCGACCTCGGCTCCGACCAGCCGAATCGCCGAGGGGAGAATGTCGAGACGATCCACCCCGGTGGGGATGGCCGCTTCACGCACCGGAACTCCATTGATGACCACTTCATAAGTCGAAGTGGTGACTGTTGACTTGTCGATGCCCAGGAATGATGTCGAGTTGGCCTGCGGATCGAGGTCCACAAGCAATGTGCGTTTACCGCTTATCGCCAAACAACTTGCCAGATTGACAGCAGTGGTTGTCTTGCCCACCCCGCCCTTCTGGTTGGCCACCGATATGATGCGCCGTGCCGTCACTGCTTCCCCCTGCGATTAATTGCCTTTATAACTCCATGCCTGACAGCGTAGTGGTCAATCATCGTTTCTTGTAGACTACGAAGGATAGGCTCGTGATGTCAATGACTTCTTTAACATCAATAACCATCAATTGTTCGAATTTCTCATTGTGTACAGTTGCGATGGGGACCGAATCGCTTGGCTTGTATGTGAAAAGTAGCCCGCCATGGACGAGCAACTCCCCGGCCCACGCAAGACTCTGCGGCAAGTCCGCCACGGCTTTGATACTGACTACCTGGCATTCGGGACGCGGATCTTTCGCTATCACCCGCTCGATGCCATCGGCGATCACCCGCAGATTGGCGAGGCCAAGTTCCTGGGCTGTGCGCTCGATAAAGTAGGCCTTCTTCGCCACCGCTTCGACGGCAATAAACTCGACGCCCGTCTCAATGATTGCCAGCGGGACCACCGGGAATCCGCCGCCGGAGCCAATGTCGATCCAGCGGCAGGGATTGGTGCGGTCCACTCGCAGCGGCAGAAGCGAGATGACAATCTGCCGCTTGATCTCCTGCTCAAGCTCGCTGGACCGGGAAATCAGATTGATCCGTCGGTTGGCCGCGGCCAGCAGATCGGCATACTGCTCCAATCGCACCAAGGCATCAGGATCAATGGAGTTAACGCCGGCGGCTTTCGCCAGCAGGACCGGATTCAGTTTCACGTGAAACGCCCCCGTTCACTCACTCAATGAGCGATCGAACGGATGACGATGTCAATCGACTTTCGTGGGAATTAGTCGGGGTCCAGGGATGTTCCACGTGAAACGGCCGTCAGTCGCCTTCGCTACGGCCATTGCCCGCCTTGAGATGAATCATCAGGAGGTTGAGGTCGGCCGAGGTGATGCCGGGAATGCGCGACGCCTGGCCAAGCGTCGCCGGACGGATCCGCGCGAACTTCTCGACCGACTCGCGACGCAGACCGGGCAGCGATGCATAGGACAACGTCTCCGGAATGCGCTGCGACTCCATGCGTTGGAACTGTTCGATCTGACGTTGCTGGCGCTCGATGTAGCCGCGGTACTTGATCGCCACCTCAATCTCCTCCGCCGCATCCGGATCGTAGTCTTCCAGCTCCGGATGATACCGGCGCAGATCGGACAGACGCACCTCCGGAATCCGCAGCAGTTGATCCAGCGTTGCGCCTCCCTGGCGACGCAACCCCGCATAAGGGAGTGACTCTCCCGGGACGGTGGTCCTGCCGAATGCGGCGATCGCGCGGTCGATCTGGTCCCAGCGTCGACGCAACGCATCAAATTCCCGCTGCGAACGCAGCCCCAGACGCACCGCGTGATAGGTCAGACGCCGTTCGGCGTTGTCCTCGCGCAGATGCAGACGATGCTCGGCGCGCGAGGTGAACATGCGGTATGGCTCATCAACTCCCAGTGTGACCAGGTCATCGATCATGACGCCGATGTAGGACTCGGCACGATTGAGAACAAACGGCGTTTCGGCCCGGCAGTAAAGCACCGCATTGATCCCGGCCACCAACCCCTGGCCGGCCGCTTCCTCATAGCCGGATGTCCCATTGATCTGCCCGGCGAAGAAGAGGCCGTAAATGATCTTAGTCTCAAGCGACAGCTTCAGTTGCGTCGGCGGAAAAAAGTCGTATTCGACCGCGTACCCGGGTCGAGTCATCTCCACCCGGCGCAGAGCGGGGATGGTCCGCAACGCCTCCAGCTGAACGTCTGCCGGCAGCGAAGTCGAGAAACCGTTGATGTAGATCTCATCGGTCCCCATCCCCTCCGGCTCGAGGAAGAGTTGGTGACGCGGCTTCTCGGCGAACTTCTTGACCTTGTCTTCAATCGATGGACAATAACGCGGCCCAATTCCGGAGATCTGACCGTTGAACAGCGGCGAGCGGTCGAAGTTGGCGCCGATCACCTCGTGCGTCGCCATTGTAGTGTAGGTCAGCCAGCAAACCACCTGATTGCGAATCGTCACCGGCCGACGTCGCGAGAATCCCCGTGGCGGCTCATCGCCGGGCTGAATCTCGCAGAGCGAGTAATCGATGGTCGATCCCGCCAACCGCGGCGGGGTACCAGTCTTCAGACGTCCCACTGCAAAACCGAGATCGCGCAGCTGTCCCGAAAGTCCCTCGGCGGGCGGCTCGCCATAACGTCCCGCTTTCTCGATCTTGCTGCCGACGTGGGTGACGGCCTCCAGGAAGGTGCCGGCGCAAAGCACGACGGCATCCGCCGCATGCTGCTCACCGTCCTGATCGACAACGCCGGCGATCCGACCGGCTTTAATGAGGAATGATTTCACACCGCCGCGACGGACAACGACATTCGCTTTCTGCGATATATCTTCTTGTGCCGCTTGCTGATACAAACGTCGATCGCACTGACAGCGGGAGGACTGTACCGCCGGACCTTTGCGGCGATTGAGGACCTTGAACTGAATCCCGGCACAGTCGGCCAGGTACCCCATCCGTCCACCGAGGGCATCGATCTCGCGGACGATCTGTCCCTTGCCGATGCCGCCGATGGCGGGATTGCAGGACATGCGTCCGATCGCCGCCGGATCCTGGGTGATGAACAGCACCTGGGCGCCCATGGTCGCCGCCGCGGCCGCCGCCTCGATGCCGGCATGCCCCCCGCCAATGACGATGATGCGTGGCGTCAAGTTCATCGTCATCTAATGTAGCAGTTTTCCGGCGGGATTGCGCGTTCATCGCGGATGTGTTTGCCGTGAAACCGGCGCCGAAACCACATCCCGGCAGAAGCAAAGAGGGTGGGCGCGTCATCCGCGCCCACCCGTTGACTTTCGACGAGGACTCACCGAGGTGAGCCACACCCCGCCGGCTACTGACAGGTTATCACAACCGTCTGAACCATGAGCAGGCCGCCGAACTGCGGATCAACATCGCGGATGGTCAGGTAGCCGGTGTGATCACAAGGGAACAGGGGATTGTCGGCGGTAAAGATGAATCCACGCGCGATCCCGTACTTATCGGTGATCTGCGTCGAGCCGGAGATGCTGCCGCTGACTCCCTCGTTGGTGGACTGCACCGTGATTTCGATCTCGTGGCCGCCAAGCGGATTGCCATCGTAGTCACGAACAACCACTTCGACCGGGACAAATGCGCCAGCATGAACCTGAGCGGCCATATTCACCTGCGAGAAGCGCGAGTCCGACTTGCCGGTCAATAACGTCACATTCGCGCTGCCGTGATATCCGGTCGGTCCGCCGGCATTGGCCCGGATGGTGGCCACTACGCCGATGCCATCGCCCGGAACCGTGTAGCTGTAGTCCTGGTCCAGAACCGGCGGACGGTAGTAACCGACATAGGTGGCGGAATTGCATCCGTCCTTGAGCAGGCCGGACTGGATCGACCCGAAGTCGGTCAGCAGCTCGATGGGCGTATCGGAATCGACGAACACGCCGTTGATATCCAGCACTTCAATCTCCACGCGCCCGAGACTGTCCCCGGAGGCGACCATGGTCTGCGGCCAGGTCACAAACGTGCCGGTGGATGGCGCGCCCGACTCAAGGAAAACACAGGTGTCCCGAACCGTGCCTCCGGCGGTCTCGCACCAGATGTACACATACGGATCGTTGCGCGGCTCGCCGGAGTTCCAGAAGGTTTCGGCCTTCCCGCGCACCGTCTGCTCGATCATCGTTTCCGCGGCGCCTTCGATCAAACCCTGCTCGGTGCCGAAGTAGACGGCGGTCGAATCGGGAACCTCATTACCCCACTGATCGACCACCACCGCCAGCACGCGGTTGTTGTGTCCGGTCTGGCCCCACGAGGGGACATTGCAGTCTTCCACCCCGCAGGAGATCGCCGCCGGCGGGCCGCTGCGAATCGTGACTTGTGTCGCGGTGGACAGGACTGTGCCGGCGCGGGCGCGCAGACGGACCGTGCCGGGCAGCGTGCCGGCGTTGAGCGTGACCGTCGCCTGCCCCAGCGCATTGGTGCGCGCCGTGACCGGCCCGACCGCCTCGCCGTTGACCGTCTCGCCGCCGCCCGGGCCCGCGGTGATCAGGAATTCGATCGGCAGCCCCTCGTCGGCGGGATTGCCATGCTCATCGTAGGCCTCCGCCACAATGCGCGTCCACTCAATGCCGCCGGTGCCGCGCACCTGGATCCGTTGCCATTCGGGTGTGAGCGCGATCGTGTGCACCGGATTGCCCGCAACCAGCGAGAGGATGGCCTCGCCGGTGATGCGCTGCGGTCCGGTGCCGGCGGTCACCTTGATGTGCACCGGTCCGGCGATGAAGCCGGCGGTAAACGTGACGTTGGCCTGGCCGTTGGCCGCGTAGCGCAACCGGTCGATCACACCGAGCGCGTCCCATTCCCCGTCGGCGTCGGCGTCATACACCAGCGCGTCGACATTGGGCGTCCAGGCCCCATCGCCGTCGACGTCGGTGAACTTCTCGCCCGCGACAAACTTGACCGGCGTGTTGTCGGGAATCGGATCGCCGGCGTTGTCGGCGATGACCGCATGCACCGCCGCCGTCGCTTGCCCGTCGGCCACCAGCACCGGCGGGGTGATCGTCAAGATCACCTGCCCGTTGGTGCCGCCGCCGCCGCCGTCATCGTCGCTCTCTTCGATCACGATGGTCAGATATTCGGTGCTCGGGTTGTTGCCCACGCGCGCGCCGATCAGGACGCTGCCCGGTTCGGCTGCGGTGAAGGTGGTCGCGGCGATGCCAAGCGCGTTGGTGGTCACCGCGGCGGCGGTGAAGGTCACCGAGGTGGCCGGGATCGCCGACAGGTAGACGGTCTCGTCATCCTGGGCGGCGCCGGAGCGGTTGGTCACCAGCACCTCGATCACGCCGACATCCCCTTCGGTCAGCAACGCCGGCGCCACCGAGACATTGCGCACCACCAGGTTCTTATCCTCATCGTCGCCGCAGCCGGCCACGACCCATAGCAACAAACTCGCAAGGATAATCGCACTCCAAGTGGACACACGCATGCCCCAACGCTCCTTTCGCTTGCTACCCGGTATAGGTTCCATCCCAGGATCGGTAGGCGCTTCCTGGATTGCCCAGCAACGGGATCAAACTTATCCGCCCGCGGCGATCGGGTCAAGCGGTTATGGCGCCAACTTAGCCTGCCTGAACTGCGAGAGACGCAAATACGATGATATCAGATGACTTCAGTGCACAGTGACCGCCGGTCGGCCCCGCTGTGCGGCCAACCGCCACAAGCGATTGCTATTAGTTTCCACTGCACCCTGCCGGGAATGCGCCGCGATCACGACCGTCCGCGCCGCTGCCCAGGGACGGCGACCCCGGGCCGAGACGGAAGTCCTCGACAGCGCGGTCGCAATAGAGAGGATCAAGCAGCATATCGTTGGGGCCGGCCACGGCGCCGCAACAATACTCCACGACATTGTTGAACAGGCAGTTGTAGTCGTTGACGGCAAATCCATCGTCGCCGATGCCGAATTGCACGGAGTTGGTAACGATGTTGTTGCGCGCCACCACCCCGACACCCTGCGACCAGTAGCCGCGCGAATTGTCGTCGAAGGTATTGTTGCTGATGGTTCCGCCTCCGGAAAAGATCCCGACGCCGCCCAAGGACCGCGTGTGCAAGAAGAGATTGTATTCGATCGCCGGGTTGGCGTCATACGATCCGATCGCGGTGGCGTTGTGCTCGTAGGAGATGTGGTCGCGGATGATGTTGTGATGAATGTGCGGACTGGCGCCGTTTGAAACGAGAATGGCGTGCTTGCCATCGCCTCCCGTGAGGGTGAATCCTGAGAGGGATGCGCCCGATGGCTCTCCCGTGTCGAACCGCACCGTGGGCTCGCCGAGGATCGCCGGCTTAAGCGTTGTGACGCCGGGGCCGCCTTCGCCCACCACGTGAACCCGTTTGCCGTAGAATCGAATGTTCTCGCGATAGATTCCCGGCATCACGAGAATTGTGTCATCGTCGGCCGCCGCCAACATCGCGCTGGTGATGGTGGCGTAGTCGATTGGCACAACACGTCTGTGGGAGGCACCCGTTGCGCACAACGAGAGCGGCAGGGGGCCGCCGCGGAAGGAGTGCTCGATAATGCGCACGACATCGCGAACGTCGATCACGCAATCGCCGTTGACATCGGCCAGATAGAACGCGGCCGGTCCGGCGGCGGCGCGGAAGACAACGTCGATCACCATGACCACATCAACCAGATCGAGGGCCTGGTTCATGTTCATATCCCCCGGCCCGGGGATGAAGAACCGCGCCGCCGGCGTTTCGGACCAGAGCCCCGCCTGATCCGCAACGCGTACCTTCCACCAGTACCGTTGCGCGACTCCCAGCCCGCCGAGTGTGAAGTTCGATTGTGGCAGGTTGGAAAACTGCGTCGCAAAGGTAAACTGGCTGTCGGTGGCAATGATCAATGTCTGGATGATGACGCCCGGCGACGGGTCGGGATCGAACGGATCTTCCCAGTCAAAATAAGGCGGCCGGCTGGGGACCGGGACATTGCCGACTGGCTCGAGGAGCGCACCCGCCACGGGCGGCGAGTTGATTTCATCGAGGACGAAGAACTCCGCCTCCGACCAGCCCCCCGTCTCGTACATGTCTCTGGCGCGCGCCCGCCACCAATAGGTCTGATTCTCCCGCGGCAGCGGCGGCGAGATGCGCCAGGCCTCGGGTTGGTTGGTCGAACCAGCCACCAACACGGTAAGCGCCGCGTCGGCATAAACCTCGTAGCCAAACGTCTGCGCGTCGCCCTCCGGGTCGGTCGCGCGCGCAAGATAGAGGACCGGCTCAGCCGTCGTCACCGCGCCGCCATCAATGGGCGCTTCCAGCACGGGCGGTGGCGGCGGCGCGTTCATGTGGAATGTGCGGCTGGTCCACAATCCCCACTGCGCGCCGTTGCTGACACGCACGCGAACATGATAGGTGGTGCCGTCCAGCAACTCCGCGCCGGCGTAGGTTTGGATGTTGGATGCGCCGGGAAAAGCCGGCGGGTTCCACATTTCGGCGACCGTCCAGTCAGCGTCCACACCGACTTCGATTTCGGACTCCAGTTGCGGCAGGTTGGCCAGATCAAAGTACACCCACTTGATGTCGGGTGTGTGGTCGAGAACGTGGTTGGCCATCTCTCCCGAGACGGTCAACCCGGTGACACGCGGCCCGCCGTCGGCCCCGCACGCGAGCCCGTAAGCGCCGCGGTCGACGCCGCCCTCCCCCGTGGCCAGACAAGGCGAAATGACATCGAGCCCAAAGTTACCCATGGCGGTGTCGCAGTACTCAGGCCAGGCGACAATGTCGTGTGTGCCCGGCGCGGCGCCGTAGCCGTAATCGGGACTGTTGCCGAAGACGCAGTTGTAATCCAGAAACGCAAAGCGGTTGTCGCCGATGCCAAACTGTACCGAGTTGGTGACGACGTTGTTCTTGGCCACCACACCGCTCCCCTGAGACCAGAACCCGCGCGAGTTGTCATGGAAGGTATTGTGAAGGATCTGCCCGCCGCCGGCGAATATGCCCACGCCTCCGATCGATCGATTGTGGATGAACAGATTGTGGTCGATCACCGACGCGCCGGAGTAGGATCCGATCTCCGTCGCATTGGACTGGTAGGAAACATGATTCCGGATCACGTTGTGATGGATGCGAATCGCGCTGCCGCCGTCTATCTGGATGACATGCTTCATGCTGCCGCCGGCGAGCGTGAATCCGGCCAGCTCGGCGCCCGCCCCGACCCCGCTGACCAGGATGAGTGTGGCCTCAGGAAAAGTCGGCGTCAGCGCGGTCGCCTCCGCCCCGCCGGACGATAGCAGCCGCAACGCGCGGCCGCGCAGGTCCAGGTTTTCAGTGTAGACACCGGGCGCAACGAGCACCGTGTCGCCGCTGCCGGACGCATCGATCGCCGCCTGGATCGCGGCGAAATCGGCCGGCACATGACGGACAGTGGCCGAGGCAACGGCTGTCAGGCCGAATGCCAGCACGGCCACGGCGGGAAACCCGACGGCTTTCATCTCAACCTCCACAAGCAGGGTGAGGAACTGCGGACCACTCCAAGATAGCGCGCAAATCCCGCTTCTCAAGTCGGATTTGACCAGGAATAAAAGTATTGTCAGGCTGAGGAAATCAGCGATTGTGGATGGGAATCCCCAACCGCGCGCCGACAGGTGAGGCGGGGAAGGTCGATTACTCCCGACGAAACTCCTCCGCCAGCAGACCATAGACTTCGCAGTCCATCGGCTCGCCCCACTTGAGCATGTGCTGACGCAGCGTGCCCTCGTGGCGCATCCCCGCCTTTTGCAGGACTCGTCCCGAGGCCGGATTGGTGGCGAAATGCTCCGCCCAGATGCGGCGCAGTCCGCGTCCAAACCCATAGTCAAGCACCGCGCGCAACGCCTCGGTGGCATACCCCTGCCCCCAGAACTCACGGCCGATCCAATAACCGACTTCCGCGCGCCCATGCCACGGCTGGATCTCAAGCCCGATGCTGCCCACCAGCAGATCGTCCCCACGGCGCACAATCGCCAGGTTCACCCCCCGCCCCTCGGCGAATGCGATGGCATGCGTGGCGATCCAGCGCTCGGCTTCACCGTCGGGATAGGGGTGCGGAATGCGGGCGGTGGTGGCAGCCACGGCCCGGTCGCCGGCCAGCAGTTTCACGCGGGACGCATCGGCCAACTCGAAGGCGCGCAACAACAGGCGCGTGGTCTCCAGCCGCGGGAACCCTTCAGGCAAAGTCCGGATCGATAGCCCCATGGCGCTCCTCCCCGTCCGGGGATGCGATTTCTGTTTTCCGGAGAAAATCCATCCTGTATGTTGATCCTGTTCTCGCTTCGAGGGTCCTGCCCCGAAGATTCTGACAATTTAGCACGCGCACCCCCTGCGGAGGAGTCTGTCCATGCGTCCCAAATTCCTGCTCGTTGTCCTGGGGCTCGTCGGCCTGCCGATGACAGCCGGCGTCCAAGCCGCAGTGCCCACCCTGATTCATGTGCAGGGTCGTCTGACCGACGCCAACGGCGCGCCGTTGGCGGCGGGAACCGCCACGCTCATCTTCAAGATCTTTCCTTCTCCGACCGACACGCGTGAAATCTGGCCGCAGGTGGTGGGACAGGAACAGCATGTGGTCACGCTCGATGCCAACGGCCTCTGGAACGCGCGACTGGGCGAAACCCACCCCTTGGGTGAGTCGGTGTTCTCGGCCGGCGAGCAGTGGCTGGAGGTGCAGCATGTCGAGTCGGGGGTGGTCCTGCCGCGGGTGCAGATGATCACGACGCCCTACTCCCATCGCATCACGACCGTCGACAACGCCAGCGGCGGCGACATCTTCGGCGACATTCGCGTGCACAGCGACGTCTACATCGGCGATCTCGGCGACCCGGGCAACGTCATCGTCCGCGACGGCACCACCTTCCCGCGTGTCAAACTCAACGGCGAGATCGGACAGGTCGAAGCGTATAACGCCATCGAACTGGTCGAGAACATCGACGGCGATGTCTTCGTCAGTCTGGTTCGCAACGGTTCCGGCGGCGGCATTCTGCGCACCTACGACGAACTCGGCAACCCGACCACGACTCTCGGCAGCACCGCCACCGGCAATGGCGGGTTTATCCAGATGTACTACAGCGGCGCCACGCTGGGCGTGGTGGTCGACGCCAATGACGGCAACAGCGGCATGCTCCAACTGAACACGCCCTCGCGGGTCAACATCGATCTCGACGCCGACGCCGGCGACGGCGGGGCAGTGTTCACGCTCGGCGACGGGACGCGCAATACGGTCATGCTCGACGCCTTCGGCGGCGGCGGGGGTGGTGGCGCGAATTTCTACAACAGCAACGGTCGCCAGACGATCGAACTGGACGCCGACGAAAACAACCACGGCACCATCCGGCTCTACGATTCCACCCAGTCCACGCGCGCCATCCTGACCACCGACGGCCTGTTCAACGGCACGGTCGGCGCCGGGCGTTTGTCCTTGTATGACGATGACGGCACCCGCACGGTCGATATCATCGCCGCCGAGGCGGCGGGCAACGGCGCGCAGATCGAACTGCGCGACGGCGCCGGCAACGTGACCATTAACATGGATGCCTCCCCCGGCAACGGCCCGGGACGCGTAACCACACAGGTGCTGGAAATCACCGGCGGCGCCGATCTCTCCGAGCAATTCGACATCAACCCGAGCCCGTCGGGGATGGCGCCGGTGCCCGGCGCAGTGGTCTGCATCGATCCAAATCACCCCGGCGAGCTGGCCGTCTCCGAAGGCGGATACTGCCGTGCGGTCGCCGGCATCATCAGCGGCGCGGGCGGCGTCATCCCCGGCATGCTGATGCGCCAGGAGGGCACCAGCGCCGACGGCCATCATCCGGTGGCGTTGACTGGTCGTGTTTACGTCCTCGCCGACGCCGACGTCGGCCCGATCGAGATCGGCGATTTGCTCACCACCGCCGATCGCCCCGGCCATGCCATGTGCGCCGACGATTATGACCGCGCGCACGGCGCCATCATCGGCAAGGCGATGACACGGCTCTCATCGGGACAAGGGCTGGTCCTGGTCCTCGTCAACCTGCAGTAGGAGCAACGGGAGGCCGACAATGAGACCATCGATGCGGACAAGGCGCGCGGCCACCATGGCGCTGGCAGCGATGCTGCTTTCGGCGCCGGCGGTGCGGGCGGAGATCCTCGATCCGCCGAAGTATCACAAACAGGATCTGGCGGTCTACTCCGGGACAATCTCCAACAAGGGCGGGGAGGAACAGGTCGCTTTTCGCGAGACGATTCAAATCAAAGGCGCCGCGTGGCTGCAATTGCGTATCGGCGCCGCGCACCTCGGCGAACGCAGCCACATCACGCTGCGGTCCCTGCTCGACGGCGCCGTCCAGCGGCACAACGCCGCCACATTAAAGGAATGGGGCCTCCAGAGCGCGGTCTTCAACGGCGATGCGGTGGAGCTGACACTGTACACCGCGGTCGGAGACACCGGTGTCTTTGTCGATGTCACACAAGCGATCGTGGGGGAGTTTTTCGGCAACGATGACTTAAAGACAATCAAGACGCTCTGCGGCAGCGACAGCCGGGTGGCCTCCACCGACGCGCGCGTCGGGCGGTTGTTCTTCTACGGGTGCACCGCCTGGATCACGGCCAACGCGTCCTTCATCACCGCGGGGCATTGCTGCGATTTCGATCCCGATGACAGCGGACCGATGGTGCCCGATGGCGTCGCCGACATCAGCGGCGTGGTCGAATTCAACATTCCGCAATCGACACCCAGCGGCACGCCGGTGGCCGCCGCGCCCGAGGATCAGTACCCGATCACCGGCGCCTACACCGCCTGGCAATTCCCCGGCGAGGGCGTGGGGCCGTTGGGCGATGACTGGTGCGTCTTCGCCGTCGGCGCCAACGCCAACACCGGGCTGATGCCGGCGTTGGCGCAGAACGCGTTCTTCCGGCTCTCGCGCGCGACACCGGCCGACGGCGCCACGATTCGCATCACCGGCTGCGGACGCGACAACACCCCACCCGGAACCACCGGCAACCGCAACAGCAACCACGGAACACTGCAGACCGCGACCGGACCCTATCAGGGCGAAGGGTCCAGTGGATCGGCCTGGTGGCACTCCTACCAGACCGACACCGAGCCGGCCAACTCCGGCAGCCCGGTCATTCGCGAAAGCAACAACCTGGCCATCGGCGTGCACACCAACGGCGGCTGCCAGTCCGATGGTTCCGGCGCCAATTCCGGGACTTCGTTTGAGCGCGATGAGTTTGAGCAGTTCGTCAACGACTTCCCGAGCGTCAACACGATCTACGTCGACATCGGCCACCCCGAGCCCAGCAACCTGGTCGGCTCGATGTTCTTCCCGACCAACAATGTGACGTCGGGGGTCACGTTGGTCCCGGCCAACGGCGTGTTGAGCGTGGTGCGCGGCACTTACTCCGATGTCATCACCATCACCAAGGCGATGCTCGTGCAGGCGCCGGTGGGGACCGTGGCCATCGGCGTCACCCCCGGCCCGAATTCCATCGAGGAAGGACCGTCGCCCGAGCCGGCGATGCCGCCGCAGGACTAGCGCTATTTTCCAATGCAGAAACCGGCGAAGATGTGCGCCAGCACATCTTCGCTGGTCGTCTCGCCGATGATCTCGCCCAGGGCGACCGCGGCGTTGCGGGTTTCGAAGGCGGCCAGCTCGGGGGTGCCGTCGGTCTCGATGGCCTGCAACGATTGTTGGACGCAGTCCCGGGCGCGCAGGAGCGCGGCGCGGTGGCGGTCGTTGATCGCTATCGCCGCCTCATTGCCGCCGATGCCGCGCTGGTCGATCCATTGCTTGATCACCGCGATCAACTGATCCAGCCCGTCGCCAGAGCGCGCCGACAGGCCGCTGACTGCGGGAATCCGTCGGAAGGTCGGCGCGTGATGCGCCGCGATCTCGCGCACCGCGCCATCCGGATCGACGGCGGTGTCCAGCTTGTTCACCGCCACCAGCCAGGGAATGGGAAGATCATGGAACGAGGCCGGCGGCTTCTGCGCAGCCCAATCGACGCCGGCGTCCACCAGCCAGATCACCGCATCGGCCGAACGGATGGCCCCTTCCGAGCGCTCCACGCCGATCTTCTCGACCAGATCGGTCGCTTCACGGATGCCGGCGGTGTCGACCAGACAGACCGGCCAGCCATCAAGATTGATGTATTCGCGCAGGATGTCGCGGGTGGTGCCGGGGATGTCGGTGACGATGGCGCGCTCGTCCTGCGCCAGCCGGTTGAACAACGTCGACTTGCCGACATTCGGCGGACCGGCCAGCACGACTACAAATCCATCGCGCAGAATGCGCCCGCGTTGGTAGCCGGCCAGCAGATGGACGATGCGCTCGTCGACGCGATGCAGACGCTGCCGAACCGACGCCAATTCCTCCGGCGGCAGGTCCTCTTCGGTGAAGTCGATGCCCATCTCCAGACGCGCCAGCGCCGCCACCAGTTCGGCGCGCAGCGCGGCAATCTCCTCGTGCAATGCCCCCTGCAATTGCGCCAGCGCGGCGGCGGCCGACTCGCTGGTCTTGGCATCGATCAGATCGGCGACCGCTTCGGCCTCGGTCAAATCGATGCGGCCATTGAGGAAGGCGCGCAGGGTGAACTCCCCCGGCTGGGCCATCACCGCGCCATGCGAAAGCAGCACGGCCAGCAGCCGGCGCATCACCACCGGCCCGCCATGGGTGGAGAATTCGACAGAGTCTTCGCCGGTGTAGGAGTGCGGCTTGCGGAAGACCGTGGCCAATGCTTCGTCGATGACAATGCCGGACCCTGGATCGACCGCCCGCCCGTAGTGAACCGTATACCCGGCCGCATCGAGCAGACGCGTTCCGGTCGTGGCGCGAAACACCCGATCGGCAATCGTCAGTGCGTCATTGCCCGAAAGCCGGATCACTCCCAGTCCGCCCCGTCCGATGGGCGTGGCGATGGCGACAATGGTCGCGGCCAGATCGATGCGCGTTGGGACTGACATACGGGGAATATACGCAAAGCTAACACCCGATTTCGTGTCCGGGAGGACACCGTCGCGAGGCGTGGCCCTTAACCTCGGTCAGGGCTCGCACAAACGGGCAGCCATTATGCAGCTGTCTAACAAGGACACACGCGCCCACCGCCTACGGCGCGCGTTCCGATGTCGGAGTGAGCCTGCCGTGACCGTGGTCAGGGCAGGCTGTCACTTCAGGTCGTCTTCGCGCTGATGATCTTCCCGGTGCCGACTTCGCCATCGGCGGAGATGCCGTTGTCTTTCGACGGGTGGCCGATCAGCCAGACCTGCTCGACGATCGAGAAAATGTTGAACATCGTCCAGTAGAGCGTGAGCCCCGCCGGGAAGTTGCGGAACATGAAGCCGAAGATCAGCGGCATGAGATACAAAAGCATCTTCTGCTTCGGATCGCTGCTGGAGAGTTTCTGCTGCACGAACATGCTGACGGTCATGATGATCGGCAGGATGTAGTATGGATCCTTCTGCGACAGATCGGTGAGCCAGCCGGCAAACGGCGCCCCGCGCAGCTCGATGGTGGTGCGGAAGACCTGGAAGAGGGCATAGAAGATCGGCAACTGCGGCAATAGCGGCAGGCAGCCGGACAGCGGATTGATCCCGGCCTCCTTGTAGAGCTTCATCATCTCCTGGTTCATCCGCGCCGGATCGGATTTGAAGCGCTCCTTGAGCTTCTCCATCTTCGGCGCCAGCGCCTGCATCTTCCGCATCGAGAGGACCTGCTTTTTGGTCAGCGGATGGAAGATCGCCTTGATGATGAGGGCGAAGACGATGATGACCACGCCGTAATTGGAAAAGACCGCGTAGAGCATCTGGAAGAGCCAGAGGAACAGCAGCGAGAAGGGCCGCACGATCCAGCGCCAGCCAAGATCGACCATCTCCTCCAGCCCGAGTTTGTAGGACTTCAGCAGGTCGTAGTCGATCGGGCCGATGTAGACCGAGAAGGTCTGATCGATCGGCTCGCCGGCGCGCAGTTGCGTGCGCACCGAGGCGGAGAAGGCCTTGATCGTGTGACGGACCCCGTCGAAGAAGAAGGGACGCTCCGTCGCCTCGACCCGGAAGGCCTCGCCTTCATGCGAACGCGGGATGGTGGCGCTGACGAAATACTTGGTGCGCACCGCCGCCCAGCGGGTCAATCCGCCGAAATTGGTCACCGGATTTTCGCGATCGACCCCGCCGACCTTCTCGAGATCCTTGTCGCCCATGAGCGCGATGGCGGCGAAGTCGGCGTTGTCCCCCTCGACATCGGGCTCGGTCGGCCAGAGGCCGCCCTGCCAGCCGAAATACAACTCGCGCTCGACACCATCCTTCCACGGCTCGGGAATCGCCAGGCGGGTGGTGAAGTCATACCGATCGGCAAAGAACGTGTAGGCGATGGTCCAGACGGCGCCGGCGGGAGACTGCGCGGTAAACCGCACCGTCGCCGAATCGGCTCCGGAGAGGGTGATCGCATTCTGATCGGCGGTGAAGGCCGACTGCGACAGGTCGATTTGTTCGTTGGCAAAACGGAAACGCGGGCCGATGCCCGCCGCCGCATCGATCGAATCGAGCAGGACCAAGGGCTGGCCGCGGCGTGCCGCGTCGGTGTAGGTGAAGTTCTTCAGCACCAAGTTGACCAGGCGTGCGCCGCGGGTCGAGAAGATGGCATCATACTTGGGCGTCGAGACAACGACAAACTGCTCCGTCCAGCCCTCCGGCACGGCAAATCGCCCGACAATCGCCGTATCGGTAGCACCATAACTTGCTGAATCTATTGATATTGACTTGTCTGTCCCAGCGACCGGCTCGGCAACTAAAGATGAATCGGTGGCTTCCTGCTTCGGCGGGGCGGAAGCCGGGTTGTATCCGATCCACTCCCAGTAGATCGGTAGCAGGAGCACCAAGGCCAGAAGCACGCCAAAGGCGAGGAATGACTTGGAGTCGAATGGCTGGGTTTGCTGACTCATCCTGTTTCCATTCAGTTACTTAACATGCTCCACCGGATCGTAGCCATAGGTGCCGCCCGGCCGGCAGCGGAGGAGCCGTCCGATGGCCATCCGCGTACCACGTTTTGCCCCATGCGCTTGCAATGCTTCAACCGCGTAGGCCGAGCAGGAAGGATAATGACGGCACCCGCCGACCCACAACGGCGCGATCAGCAGTTGATAGGCGCGCACCATGAAGATCAGAATGCCGACCAGCGCGCGCTCGGCCAGCCGGCGGCGGGAAGCGGTCATCTCAGCCGCTCCCGGGCAGATGTCGTTTGACGTCCGCCAACGCCTGATGAACTTGTGACTGCAATGCGGCGAAGGGAAGTTGCGCGGCGCGATCGCTGTTAATGCGCAGGATGATCGGCACCGACGCAGCAGGCCAGGAGGACTTCGCCAGACGCACCGCCTCACGCAGACGGCGCTTGATGCGATTGCGCACCACCGCCGGACCGGCGTCGCGTGAAATGACAAAGGCAAAACGCGGCGTGGCATCGGCCGTTGCCTCGCTCCGCGACGGCCAGATCAGACGAAAAGCATCCCACCGCCGCCGGTGCGACGTGCCATCTTGCATGATCGCACGGATGATGTGGGGGCTTTTCAGCCGAAACTGACGAGGGAAGCGAAACGGGTGGCCGCTGGTGGGGAACGCTGCGTTCAATGGATCGACCATTACTTGCCGGAGGCTTGCACGGTCAAACGCTTGCGGCCCTTGGCGCGACGACGCTTCAAAACCTCGCGACCATCGCGGGTCGACATGCGCTTACGGAACCCGTGGTCGTTGAGCTTCTTCCGATTCGATGGTTGAAATGTCCGCTTCATCTGATCCTTTCATCAAGCAAAGCCAAGATTTGCTAAGATAGGCCTTTTTCCTCACGGATCAAGTCGCAACTGCCGAATCCAATCGGACAATCCAAATGCCTGCGATCGCCCTGAGGCCACATGGATTCGCCTGCTAATCGCAATACACTATCCACTAATGATTTAGCGTGCTACATACACACTAATCAACGACGGCCGATGTCACCACGCGATCGCTGGCATCATAATCGAGAACCAGCGCTTTTTGTGAGCCGATCAGCGCCCCACCCAGTCCCACTTGGTAGTGTCCGCGCACGCGGGATCCATCAGGCGGACCCAATAGAGACTCGATCGCGTCGATCGTAAATCCCATGCCGCGCAGCCGCGCGAGCGCGCGGGTGAAAATCGCACGCCGCGCCGCCCGGTCGTCGCCAAACCAGACGGTCGAATCAAACGGCGCCGAGCCCAGGGTGGGACGGCGATAACTGTAGTTGAGTTCGATCACGCCCCCGACCGGATCATGGCGGAAGACGGCATACAATCGCGACGGGTCGCCGACCGCGGCGCGCGCCTCCCGTGTCGCGCCGGTGTCGGCCGGGCCGAGGTCATACCAGATCTGACGTTCATCGTAATCGGCCGGGCCGATGTAGTGCTCGACATCGGCACGCGGGAATCCGACAAAATTGGTCTGGCCCAGAAGCGAGGAGAGCATCCGTCCGCGGTCGAAACTGTTCGAGCGCAGCCAGCGACTGGTCTCATAGGGCACCGGACGAAACCGCAGCCAGACGCCGAAGGCCGACAGCGCCAGGAGCGCCAGCGCCAGCAGCAGGACCGTGCGCGCCACCCAGTCTTTCTTCAGCGGCACGACATCCGGCCCCGGATGCAGAAGCGAACTGCCGGTGTGTTGCCCCCGCTGGTCGGCGGGATCACGGGAGGGACCGCGTCGCATACGCCTATGATACGCATTGCCGGCCGGAAATCAGCGGCGGCTGTGCATGCGGCCGACGCTTAAATGAAGAACAGGAAGGCGCAGGTCACGATCAACGCATAGGCGCCAAAGATGATGATCTCATACCCCATGATGTCCTTGAAGTCGAGTTTGGCAACCGACAGAAGCGGCAAGGCCCAGAAGGGTTGGATCAGATCGGTGGCCATGTCCCCCCAGGCGTAGGCGACCACGGCCTTGGGCGCCGCCACATGCAGCGTTTTGGCCGCCTCCATGATGTAGGGCGCTTCGATCGCCCACTTCGACCCCCCCGACGGGACGAAGTAATTCACGATCCCCGAGTACCAATAAACGATTGCCGGATAGGTCCGCTCGCTGGCCACCGCGACCAGCGCGTTGGCCAATGTCTCGGTCAACCCGGACGACTTGATGATGCCGTACATGCCGGCATAGAAGGGAAACTGCGCCACAATCCCCCAGAGCAGTTTGCCGCCCTCGGCGGCCGCGCGCAGAAACGAGGCCGTGCTCGGATGCAACAGAATCCCGACAAACAACGCGATGAAGTTGAAGGCGTCGAGCGTCAGCGCCCCGCGGCGGACGACGAAATGCCCGATCACCCACGCCAGCCCGAGCAGCCCGAAGATCGCGTTCATCAAGTAGGAGTGCTCCAGCCGCTCCGACGGCGTCGGCGTCTGCGGACGCGCCGGTGTCCCGAAGTCCTCGAACCCCGCCAGCAGTTGCGGATCGATCGCGACCGTCCTCTCCCGACGGGGGTGCAGCAGCGGCGTAAACACCGTCAGAAACAGAAAGACCACCCCCACCAGGATCAGGTTGAACGGCGAGAAGATGGTCTCGGTGACCGGGATGAGCCCCATCTGCTGTTCTAGAAAGTGCCCCGGGGTGGCGACCAGAAGCGGCGCCGATGCGGACAAGCCAGCGTGCCAGGTGCAGCCCATGCCGAGATAGGCGCAGGCCACCAGCAGACGATAGTCGACATCGCGGCGTTCGGCGGCGATGAACCGCACCATCAACGCCGCGCCGACGATCGACAGTCCCCAATGAAACCAAGAGAGCAGAAGCGAGATCACCGTCATCGCCGCGATCGCCGATTTCGGACCGCGGGGAATCCGCGCCACCATCCGCAAGAGCCGGCGCACCGGCGGGGAGACCGCCACCACGTACCCGGTGAACACCACCAGGCACATCTGCATGCCGAACGACAATAGCGACCAGAAGCCGTCGCCCCAGTAGCCGATGCAGGCGGGCAGCGACGCGCCCGTCAGGGCCATCGCCGCGGCCAGGACAATCAGCGTCAGCAGACAGGCAATGATAAACGAGTTGGGGATCCAGCGGATCGACCAGCGGGTCAATCCTTCGGCGGCGCGCTCCAGAATCGACATGCCGGAAAGATGGCGCCCCCGCGTCGCTTCGCAACCGCCAATCGCCGCGCCGCCGACCGAAAAATCTCGCGGCCGCGTTGGATTCGACCGCGGCGCTGGCGTATCTTGACGGGGCACGTCGGAGCCGAAGGGAGCACGCCATGGAGAATCTCCAACTCACTGATGAGGTGATCGCCGGTCTGACCGACGAACAGATGACCATCCTGCAGGATCTGGGCGAATTGGCGGCCAAGAAACTGAAGGTTTCGCGCGCCATCGACGATTTCACCGCGCAAATCGTCGCCTCGCAGAAGCAGATGGGCTTCCAACCCAAAGCCACTCCCAGCGGCCTGCACGAGGACCCGGAGGTGCTGGCGTTGATCACGATCAAGGAGCGGTATAAACTGGGAAACATCTCCGAGCAGATCCGCCGCACACTCCGCCGCGCCCTCGAGGCGGGCCTGGGGCATCTGGCCGTGATTCAACGGCAGTGCAAAATCTACAACATCGACCCGACCATCCCCGCGCGACGCTTCTATCCCACCGCCGAGGAAAAGACCCAGTAGGACACCATGCTCAAAGTCGGCATCATCGGACACAGCAAGTCGGGCAAGACGACCATCTACAACGCCGTCGCCGGCGCCAACGCCGATGTCGACGCCTACCTCGGGCGCGAGGACGTCCGTCGCATCATGGTCAAGGTCCCCGACGAGCGGCTTGACCGCCTCTTTGCCCTCTTCCAGCCGCCGAAGAAGGTCAGCGCCGAGATCGAATACATCGATTTCCCGGCGCTCACCGGCGACGCCAGTGAAGTGCAGTTGTTGCCGCCGGCGATCCGCGACCTCGACATGCTAGTGGTCGTGCTGCGCGAGTTCGGCGACAAGGCCGATCCGGTGAGGGACTGGCACACAATCGCCGACGAGCTGATCCTCGCCGATCTGGCCGTGGTCGAAAAGCGAACGGCGCGTCTGGCCAAGGAAATCGAGTCGGGACGGATGGACAACAAGCTCGAGTACGATGTGCTGTTGCGCTGCCAGAAGGCGCTCGAGGAGGGGCAGCCGATTCGCATGGTGCCCGTCTCCGCCGCCGAGAACAAGCTCATCCGCGGTTTCGGTTTTGTCTCCGGCATGCCGGTGATGGCGCTGATTAACGCCGGCGACGATGGCTCGGCGAAGACGGCCGAGGAGTGGGCCGCCGCGCTTCAGCTTGGGCCGCACGCGGCGGTGCACATCGTCCGCGGCAAACTCGAAGCCGAGCTCGCCACCCTCGATCCCGCCGACCGCGCCGCTTTCATGTCCGACTATCAACTCTCGGTCTCGGCGCTCAATGGCATGATCGCCGCCTGTTATTCACTGCTGGGCCTCATCACATTCTTCACCGGCGGGTCGGAGAAGGATGTGCACGCCTGGACGGTGCGTCGCGGCGCGACCGCGCCCGAGGCGGCCGGCGTTATCCACTCTGATTTTGAGCAGGGCTTCATTCGCGCCGAAGTGACCCCGGTCGACGATCTGCTCGCGCTCGGCTCGCTGGCCGCGGCGAAGAAGGCCGGGAAGTCGCGCCTGGAAGGCAAGGAGTATGTCGTGGTCGATGGCGACTACATCCTCTTCCGATTCAACGTCTGAGCTTCCGCTGATCGACCCCGATGTCCGGCCCCATCTCCGAGTTCGCCCGTGATCGCCGCGCCGCCCTGGTGGCGCTGGTCGTCTGGGGTGTCCTCATGCTCCTGGCCGGTTCGGCGCCCTATGAGCGCTGGTGGGGAGTCAATCTGCTGGCCTTTGCGGCCCCGGAAATCCGCATCGGCTTCTTCATCCTGCTGCTGGCGGGCATCGCCTTTGTAGCCATCACCCGTCCATCGACCAGCGAACCTCGCGTCCCGTTTGCCGCGGCCTTGTTCCTCACCGCCGCCGGCGCCTGGCTTTTGCGCGCCGAGGAAGCCTTTCTCGGCGATGGCACCCTGCGCGCGATGGATGCGATGAAGGCCGTCCGGGCGTTGCCGTCGGAGATCCTGCCGACCGCGTTGGCCGGCGCCATGGTGCGTTTCCTGCCGCCGTCGTGGGGGCTTGATGGCTACGACGCGTTGCGTTTGGTGTCAGTCATCTCCGCCATCGCCTTCGTTGCGCTTCTGTGGCGGCTGATCCCGCGCGCGCTCGGCGAACAGCAGCGCGGCGTGATTTTCTGGCTGTTGAGTTTCGGCGCGGTGCGTCTGTTCGCCGGCTACATCGAAACCTACACCCCGGCGTTCGTCTTCTTTGTCGCCTGGACATTGGCCGCCTGGGGGTATTGGCATCGTCGCCTCGGCGCCGGATGGGTGATCGCATTCTGGATACTCGCCGTCCTGTCGCATGTGACGGCGGTCCTGCTGATTCCGGCGACTTTGTGGGTCTTGCTGCGCGATGACGCAGGGGCAATCCGCTGGGGACAACGCGCCGCCTGGGCGTTTGCCGCGATCGCGTTGCTGTTCGGCGGCGGAGTGATCGGCGCGTTCTATTGGTTCCAGGTGGAGCTGACCGGAGTCTCCGGCGGGCATTTCTTCATGACCCTGGTCTCCGAACCGCCGCACGAGTATGGGCTGTTTTCCGCCGCGCATCTGCTCGACACACTCAACGCCTGGTTTCTCCTGGCTCCGGCGTTTCTGGTGGTTGGCCCGGCGTGGCTCCTGCGCCATGGCGGCGCGGCGCGGCAGCGCGCGGCGCGTCCATCCACAAGCGCGCTCGGCTTCTGGCTGCTGGCCGCCGGGTTGCCGATCCTGGCCGGATTCGTGATCGATCCGAAACTGGGCTGGGCGCGTGACTGGGACCTCTATGCGCTTCTCTGCGCGCCGGCGCTGACAGGAATCGCGCTGGCATTTAACCGTCTGTCCGGCCCCTTGCGTCACGGCGCCATGGTGATCGCAATCGTCTCGGCGTCGTTGTGGCTGTCATTCTCGGCCGACGGCAACGCCGAACGGCGCCGATTTGAGGCGCTCCTCGAGTTGGATGACTCGCGCTCCGACTACGGCCACGAGATTCTCGCGCAGCATTACCGGCGTGCCGGCGACTACGAGGGCGCGCTGCGTCACTACCGCGCCGCGCTGGCCGTAAGCGAGAACACCCGCTACCGGCTCAACATCGCCGCCGCCTACTACAACCTGCGGCGATACACCGAGGCGATTCACTGGTACACCACCGTGCTCGAGCACGACTCGGTTAATGCCGCCGCCCACTATGGGCTCTCCTTGACATATGGCGACATCGGACAGCATGCCGAGGCGTTGCCGCACGCCGAGGCGGCGGCACGTTTGGATGCCGCCAACCCAACCTACCTCTACCGTTATGGCGCCGCGCTTTTGGCCTCCGGCAAACCCGCCGAGGCGTTGCCGGTTCTGCGTCGCGCCGCGCAACTGAACCCGAACGACGCCGGCATCCTCAACGCCATCGCCGTCTGCGCCTTGGAGTTGAATCAGCAGACGGAAGCCGAGTCCGCCATCACGCTGGCCTTGCGGCTGACCCCCGATGAGCCGGTGGCCTGGCTGAATGCCGCCCGAGTCGCCCTCAATGGGCATAAACTGGCCGACGCGCGTCGCTGCCTGGAGCGGTATGAAGCGCTGACTGCCCCGGGCGATCGCCACCCGGCGGCACAAATGCTGCTTGATTCTCTCAGCCGGATGTCTGACACAGTGCCATGAGGCGGGGGAACCCGACGTCTGCCCGGTTGTTAAACGCACAGACCGGCCAGTCCGACATATAATGTATATGCGGACCCCGCCACGACGGGGACGACGGCCGACGCCTGCGAGGGACAAATCCATGGCCATTATCGCCACCGAAGCACCACCCAAAAATGGCGGCGTGCCCACCGCCGAACTCGATCAACTGCCGATTCTGCCCACCAAGGGCACGGTGGTCTTTCCCGGCATGGTGTCACCGCTTCTGATCACCGAGCAGAAATATGCCCGTCTCATCGACCAGACCCTGATGCGCGGCCGTCTCATCGGCCTGATGGCGCAGCGCAATCCCGATCAGAATGACCCTGATGTCGACGGGCTCTATCGCTTCGGTACGGTCGGTTCGATCCTGAAGATGCTGCGTTTCCCCGACGGTTCGGTGCGCTGCCTGGTGCAGGGGATGACGCGGTTCTCGATCACCGAAGTGGTGCGCGAGTCGCCGTTCATCGTCGCGCGCATCATCACCCATGACGACGACACCAGCCGCGGCGTGCCGATCGAGGCCGCCATGCGCAACACCGTCGAGTTGGTGAAGAAGGCGGTCGATCTGTCGCCCAACCTGTCGGAGGAGTTGCAGGTCACGGCGATGAACACCGAGGAGCCGGGGAAACTCGCCGACTTGATCGCCGCCAACATCAACATCAACACCGCGCAGAAGCAGGAAATCCTCGAGACGCTCGACATCCTGTCCCGCCTCGAGAAGGTCACCGCCCATCTGAACAAGGAGATCGAGGTCCTCGAACTGTCGCGCAAGATCCAGTCGCAGGCCGCCTCCGAGATGGGGAAGATGCAGAAGGAATACATCCTGCGCGAACAATTGAAGGCGATCCAGAAGGAGTTGGGCGAGCAGGACGACCATGCGCGCGATGTCGAGGAGTTCCGTCAGAAGATCATCGACGCGCACATGACCGACCAGGCGCGCGAGGCGGCCGAAAAGGAGCTCGATCGCCTCGAACGCATGAACACCGCCTCGGCCGAGTACACCGTCACCCGCACCTACATCGACTGGCTGGTCTCGCTGCCCTGGGACAAGCGGACCGACGACAACCTCGACATTAAGCACGCGCAGGCGGTGCTCGACGAGGACCATTACGGCCTCGAGAAGGTCAAGGACCGCATCCTCGAATTCCTCGCGGTGCGCAAACTGAAGGACTCGGTGAAAGGCCCGATCCTCTGCTTCGTCGGCCCGCCGGGTGTCGGCAAGACCTCGCTGGGGCGTTCGATCGCCCGCGCCATGGGCCGCAAATTCGAGCGCGTCTCGCTGGGTGGCATGCGCGACGAGGCCGAAATCCGCGGGCACCGGCGCACCTACATCGGCGCGCTCCCCGGACGGATCATCCAGGGTCTGCGACGCGCCGGCTCGAGGAACCCGGTCTTCATGCTCGATGAGATCGATAAGCTGGGCGCCGATTTCCGCGGCGACCCGGCCTCGGCGCTGCTCGAAGTGCTCGATCCGGAACAGAACAACATGTTCTCGGATCACTACCTCGACGTCGGCTTCGATCTGTCGTCGGTGATGTTCATCACCACCGCCAATTTGCTCTACCCGATTCCCTCGGTCCTGCGCGACCGCATGGAAGTCATCGAGATGCCGGGGTACACCGATCTGGAGAAGATTCAGATCGCCAAACGCTACCTGTTGGCGCGCGAGCGCGAGAACCACGGCCTGAAGCCCTCGCACCTGTCGATCACCGACGAGGCGCTGGCGCGCATCCTGCGCGACTACACCCGCGAATCGGGCGTGCGCAATCTCAACCGCGAGATCGCCACGGTCTGCCGCAAGGTGGCGCGCAAGGTGGCCACCGGCAAACGCGGCAAGACCACCGTCCACGGCAAGGATCTGCCCAACTACCTCGGCCCGGTGAAGTACATCCCCGAGTTTGTCTCGCGCACCGGCCAGATCGGGGTGGTCCCGGGGCTGGCCTGGACCTCGGCCGGCGGCGACATCATCTGGGTTGAGGCCACCAAGATGCCCGGCAAGAAGAACCTGACCTACACCGGCCATCTCGGCGAGGTCATGCGCGAGTCGGTGCAGACCGCGTTCTCCTGGGTGCGTTCGAACTACAAGCTGTTAGGCATCGATCCGAAGACGTTCGATGAGTACGACGTCCATGTCCATGTGCCGTCGGCCGCCACCCCCAAGGATGGCCCCTCGGCCGGGATCACCATGGCCACGGCGATCGCATCGATGTTCACCGAACGACCCGTAAAACCCCGACTGTCTATGACCGGTGAGATCACATTAAGGGGGCTGGTCGAGCCGATCGGCGGACTGAAAGAGAAATCGCTGGCGGCCTATCGCGCCGGCATCACCACGGTCCTGATTCCAAAGGACAACGAGAAGGACCTGGTGGAGATACCGTCTGAAGTGAAGGAGAAGGTGACCTTTATCCCGGTGGCCAATGTCGCCGATGTGATGCGTCACGCCTTAGAGCCAGTAAAGCAGAAACCGGCGCCCAAACGAGCGAAGAAGCGCGCCCGCCGTTAGCGCCCCGGCAACCAGCACGTCATTCCCGGTCTCGCGCCACACCCACACCGTCGTCATTCCAGGTCCCGCGCTCTTGGCGGGACCTGGAATCTTTGTTCCCACCCCCATATACCGGACATATTCACTGCCATATCGCCGCTCATTGTGACGACGGCCGCCCGTTTTTCCTCTTGCCGAGTTGCCCGCGCACTCCGAGGTTTCCGCATCACTGGACCCAAACGGCCACAACACGGAGGTGGGCAATGGGAAAGAACTGGTACGGGATCGGGATGGTGCTCCTGGTCCTCGCGTTCATCGAGGTGGTGTTCCTGAACTACCCCAAAAGCCAGACCTACGGCGTCATCGTCGGAATCTGGGGCCTGGCCTGCATGCTGATGGGATTGCGGGCAGAATTGAAAAAGTAGCCAGGACGCCGCTGCTCCTTCGTGATCAAGGCACGCTGCTCTCCCGCTCATGTCATGCCGAGCGCAGCGAGGCATCTGCTGTTGTCTGCGCGTGACAGGCCGCAGATCCTTCGACATGACTCTGGGGGTTGCGACAAGCCGGATGCGTCCTTGAGAGACAACTTATCTACGCCGGAGGCAGCGTCTCTCCCCCAAAAAGTCCAAAGCTCCAATACTCTGGGTATCGAAGAGCCGACGCTCAAGTCATTGCAGCACATCACGCGCACGTTTGACCTCACAGAAGTTTCAAGAGCTGTTGCTTGCCGAGAGCGATTCGTACCTGGAAGTGTCACCGGAAATGTGTTTTAGCTTCCCCTTCGAGGAGTATCCTGCGTCTAAGTTCTACGAGGGACCAATCCGATTTACTAGACACCACTATCTAGGCAGGCCAGCGGAGAAGAATGGTGAAGAAGCGGCTTGTGCGAGAATCCTCGACGAGCTGCCGATCGCAGAATACTGGGTCAGGAACCTGGAGCGTGACAAATATGCGTTCTGGCTCCCAACACCGGCGGGCGAATTCTATCCCGACTTCGTTGCGAAGCTACTCGACGGGAGATGCCTGGCAGTTGAGTACAAGGGAGAGATGCTCCTCGCAACTCCGGATACGAAGCAAAAGCAAACCATCGGAGAGTTGTGGGAGAGCAGAAGCAATGGACGTTGCCTTTTCCGTCTCGTGACGAAGCGTGACATGGGAGCCATTCTCAGAAGCATCACCGAGTGAGCTGAACGGATACTGGGGCGAGAGCCGTACTTGCATTCCCGCCCCAGCGCTGACCTCGACTCAGCTACGCCGCCATCAGGATCTGCTTCCCGTCGACAAAGACGTCACAGACCAAGCGACCGAATTTGTCGGTTGCCCGCGGCTTCTTCAACTCCACGAGCTTGCCTAGGATCATCCCCTCCAGCTTGCGCTTTGATCCTTCGTAGCCTGGCTGCCCTTTTTCCGGGGCGTTGTAATCCGCCAGCCGCACGCCATTGCCCGAGTTGCCATTCGATGACCACTTAGGTGTGACTTCGAACGAGTCCCCATCCCACACATTCGTCACTTTGAACACGTTCACTCCTTTGAGTGAGGTTAGAAGTCTAATGGCCTTGACTCACAGGAGCTGGTCCCTACATTGATAGACAGCAGGGCGTCCCGTCTTTTTGTCCTGCGAGTCGACCGTTTAATTGAATACCGGTTCAGCGGTCCGATTCTCTTGCGGGCAAGATTGCTGCTACAATCTTGCCCGCTCTCATTTTTTGCTCAATTACGCCTCCTTTCCACCCCTTGTCCGAGTTCTGGTTCCGATCGGATTATTGAGATCAATCACGACGAGATCACCGGTACCCTGCAACTTGGCCGCGTAGACCGTGGTCCGGGAAAAATCGATGTCGAAGTACTCTAGGAAAGGCTTTGCGAACACGAAGAAATTCTGCGATTTTTTTGTGATTCTTACAGTTACGCCTGATTCCTCTGTGTTGGAAAACTGGAAACCAACAAGTCTTCTCTCTCGATCATAGTGAAGGCTGCAAAAGTCATAGTTCCTGATCCCAAACTTTTCCACCGCTCCCGTAGTGAAACCAATTTGCCCATTAGACCTAATTGTTATCTTTGGACTAAATGTTGTCCCGAATCGTGTAAACCGCTCAAAACCCATGACAAACCTCGCCTCCACCCCCGTGCCAACCGTAATACAAATCCCGCTGACTCATGTCAAACACTTTTCTGCAGATGTCGCATTTCAGCCTAAGTCGTTGTCCGGCAGAGCATTGTGCGGCACCAAACTGTGCACGATAAGTTGCTGTAAATTCACAAGCGCACTGCAACCAATTTCGCTCCTCGGGTGTCTCAATCCCTGACGGCTGGCACCCAAATCGCCGACCTTATGCCCCATGTCCATGCCCGATCGCGAACAATTTGAGCGCCTCCTGGGACCGGTCCACGAGGCGGCCTTCCGTTTCTGCCTGCGCCTGTGCACGGCACGGGCCGATGCGGAGGATCTCTATCATGATGCGATTCTTGCGGCGTGGAAGGGGCTGGGCGGCCTGAAGGATGCCGGACGTTTCCGTCCGTGGTTTTTCCAGATCATCGTCAACACCTTCCGCAACCGCACACGCCGCCAGCGCTGGTCGAAGCTCCCCTCGTGGGGGCGGCAGTGGCTGCCGTGGACGGGCAATGACGATCCGCCGGAGGCGACGCCCTCGCTGTCGGTCGATCCGCGGGGGCATCTCGACGCGCGGCGCTGGCTGCAAGTCGGGTGGGCGGCCCTCTCGCCCGATGACCGCTCGCTGGTGGTGCTGTTTGAGCTGGAGGGACACACGGTCGCCGAACTGGCGCGCATCTGGAACTGTCCGGAGGGCACGATCAAGTCGCGTCTGTCCCGGGCGCGTGCGAAGATGCGCGACGCCATCATGCAACGGCGCGCGGGGTCCGCTACGGACTCCTCGCGCCAATCCGAGGTGAACTATGGATTGCACCCAGATCCGCAACCGACTGAGTGATCCGGTCGCCTTCCACGCGCTGGATGTGCAGGCGCACATCCGCGTCTGCGCCGACTGCCGCGCCGTCTACGAGGCCGAGTCCGTGCTTCGCGACAGCCTGAGCGCCGAACGCAGACGCGTTCCGGCCTCCGACTACGGCACCGCCGCGCAGTGGATCGACCGTGTCACCGTCAAAGAGAGGAAGATCATGCCGTCTTTCATTACCAGCCCGTTGGGCACACCCGCGCGCCGCTGGGGCGTTGGCCTGGTGGCGGCCGCGCTCGCGTTTTTCGTGCTCATGCCGCTGCCGTATGATCGCACCGTTGGCACGATGCTCAGCATCACCTCCGCTGATCCGGCCATGGCCCGGATCAACACCGCTTCGCTGTCCGAGCGTCTGGCCGAACGCGGCCTGCATGGCGTGAAGGTGGTCGATGAGGTCGCGGGGAGCGCGCACACACTGACCTACTATGTCCCGGGGTCCCCGTCCGATGCGCAGGCCGCCTTCGAGGCGACCCGCGATCTGGTGCCATCCGCGGCCGCCAAAGGCGAAATCCGCTTTGCCGCCTGGACGGTCAGGGAATCGGGGACGCTCCTGGCGCAGATCACCGGCGGCTCCTACGACTTCAATGTCGCCACGGCCGGCAAATCCGACGCCGAGATCGCGCAGGAGATTCGTTCGCAGCTGGAATCGCAGGGCATGCAGATTCAGAACCTGTCGGTCTCCCGCGATGACACCTCGGCCACAATGAACATGACCTTTACGCCCAACGGCACAACCGGCGAAGGCCAGGCGGTGATCCATCAGGTCATCCATGGCGATGAGGCGGCCGCGCCGGCCATCGAGGGCAAGGTCTTCATGCCGCAGGTTGACAAGTCCCTGCCGGTCGAAGAGCAGGTCGAACAGATCAAGGCGCAGTTGGCCGCCAACGGGATCACCAACGTCGACGTGAAGGTGGTCGACGGCAAGATTGTGGTCGAGGCCAGGCAGGAAGACGTGATCCGGCGCTGAGATCGGCACCATCGCACGCAACGCGGCGCGCTTGTTTGCGGACAAGCGCGCCGTTGTCTTCTATACGCGGAGGCCCTGGCCGTCGACAAACAGATGTCGCGCGCGATTCGCGATGCGCTCTGGCACTGCATGGCCTGCCGCCCGTCGAGCAACCATAGGATTCCGACGCCAAATCAGCGACAGGGCGGGTGAAGCGACCCGCGCTCTTCGTTTTGCCCGTCTGGACCCGGTTACGATGATTCCCTGCTCGCGGCGGGAATCGTTTCGGCGATGGTGATGCTGTCAGGCCAATGGTGCGCGTGCCCCTTCATGTCGGCGAGGAGATCGCCGTGACGGCGCCAGCGGTCGAGCAGATCGCCGATGGTCCAGCGACCGAGATCGCCGGCGGCGAAATAACTCGACTCCGACCGTACCCGCACCGCATGCACCGCGCCCAGCGCCAGAAGCGACGACAGATGCCGGCGCACCAGCGACCAGGGAATGCGCAGCCGGTTGGAGATTTCCGCCGAACTTAACCCCTCGGGACGCACCCCTTGGGTTTCCACCAGCAGCCGCGCGATCTCCAACACCGCATGCTCCCAGACATACGGCGCCAGCCGGTCGATCGGGGCTTTTGGCAGGTAGGTGTGTCGATGCTGCCAGGCAAAGCTGAGTTCCACGCCGACAATCAGAATCACCCAGCAGACAAACACCCACAGAAGCAGCAGGGGGATCTGCGCCAGAAGTCCCCAGACCGCGCGGAAGGTCCCGGTGGCGAACTGGAAGTTGAGGTAGAATCCCTGCGCCAGATGCCACAGCAGCCCGGCGGCCACGCCGCCAAGCAGCGCCGCCTGCCAGCGGACCCGTCCCGATGGGACCATGTAGTAAACCAGCGTCAGCAGTCCGACAATCAACGCCACCGGCGCCAGGCGCATGAGGAAGCTCAGTTCATAGAGCCGGTTGTAAAGCAATTCGCCGAAGAGCGTGGCCTGCGGCAGCGACACCATCAGCGCCGAGGCCTGCGTCCTGCCGGCGGCGGCAATGGCCAGAACCAGCGCCGCCACCGTCGGCGCCGCGACAATCAGGAGCGGGTAGAGCGCCAGCGTGCGCCACAGCGGACGATGCTCGCGCGCCACCCAGATGTCATCGACAATCGCCTCGAACTTGATCAACGCGGCAAAGCCGGCGACCACAATCGCGGCGAAGGCGACCAGACCGATCGCGACAAAATCGAGACGCGCCACCGTCTCCACCAGACTCTCGGCCAATTCCGGCGCGGTCACCGCCAGTTTCTCGGCGACAAACTCCAGCGCGGAACGCCCCCATCCCAACGCCTCGGCCAAAGCCAGCATCAACGCGAGCAACGGCACGGCGTAGAGCAGCGAGAAGTAGGTGAGATACCCGGCCCGTTCGAAGACACGGTCGGTGACGATCCCGCGCAGGACAATCAGGAGGCAGCGCCAGATTGATGCAGGCAGTCCGCCCACATCGGGCGACATCTGCCAGGCCCGCGCCTCCACCCTTTCCAGCCAGCGCAGATAGGCGGCGTCGAGGGTCATGGCCACAAATAAACAGGGGCACGGCCGCCCACGCCCCTATGATTTCCCGCCGCGTCGGACGAACATCGTTCCCCCTCTCCCTGTTCAGGCGAGAGGGGACAGGAGCTCTGCCAATGACTATCTCAGGAATGATGACGATCGTGAGCGGCGCTTCGAACGCGGCTCAGATATCCAGATTCCGCACGTACTTGGCGTTCTCCTCGATGAATTTGCGGCGCGGTTCGACCTCGTCGCCCATCAGCATCGTGAAGACATGGTCGGCCTCGGCGGCGTCCTCCAGCGAGACCAGAAGCAGCGTGCGCGTCTCCGGGTCCATCGTGGTCTTCCACAACTGCTCCGGGTTCATCTCGCCCAGACCCTTGTAGCGCTGCACACCGATGCCCTTCTCGCCGCCCATTTCCTTCATCAGGCGATCGCGCTCCTCATCGGAGTAGGCGTAGACTTCCTTCTGCCCCTTCTTGAGACGGAACAGCGGCGGCTGGGCAATGTAGACCCGTCCCTGCTCGACCAGCGACCGCATGTGCCGGAAGAAGAAAGTCAAAAGCAATGTGCGGATGTGCGAGCCGTCGACGTCGGCGTCGGTCATGAGGATGATCTTGCCGTAGCGCGCCTTCGACGAATCGAAGGTCTCGCCGAAGCCGGCGCCGAGCGCGGTGATCATCGTGCGGATTTCCTCGTTGGAGAGGATCTTGTCCTCGCGCGCCTTTTCCACGTTGAGGATCTTGCCCTTGAGCGGCAGGATGGCCTGGAAGCGCCGGTCGCGTCCCTGCTTGGCGTTGCCGCCGGCCGAGTCGCCTTCGACGATGAAGATTTCGCACGATTCCGGGTCGGAGAGGGCGCAGTCGGCCAGCTTGCCCGGCAGCCCGCCCGAGTCGAGCGCCGACTTGCGGCGGGTCAGATCGCGCGCCTTGCGCGCCGCCTCGCGCGCCTGCCCGGCCGAGATCACCTTCTCGACAATGCGCCGCGCGATCGGCGGATTCTCCTCGAAGAACTCCGCCAGCGCCTCGCCCACCGCCGACTCGACAATCCCCTTCACCTCCGAATTGCCCAGCTTGGTCTTGGTCTGCCCCTCGAACTGCGGATCGGCCACCCGCACCGCGATCACCGCGGTCAGCCCCTCGCGGGTGTCCTCGCCCTGGATCGTGAAGCTGACGTTCTTCAGCAGGTTGTTTTTCGATCCGTAGTTGTTGATCGAACGGGTGAGGGCGGTCTTGAAGCCCACCAGGTGCGTCCCGCCCTCGATCGTGTTGATGTTGTTGACGTAGGAGAAGATGTTCTCCTGGTAGGTGTCGTTGTACTGCAGCGCCACCTCGATCTGCACGTTCTCACGGGTGCGTTCGACATAGACCGGCTTTTTAAACAGGGGCGTCTTGTTCTCGTTAAGGTACTCGACAAACGCCGCCAGCCCGCCCTTGTATTCGAAGGTCGCCTTCTTGTCGGCGGCCTCGTCGATCAGATCGATGCGGATGCCGCGGTTGAGGAAGGCCAGCTCGCGCAGACGCGCCGCCAGGACATCGAAGGAAAACTGCGTCTTGGCAAAGATCTCCGGATCGGGCCTGAAGGTGGTTTTCGTTCCGGTCTTCGTCGCCTTGCCGACTTTCTCCACCGGGCCGGTCGGGTCGCCGCGGTGGTACGATTGCCGCCAGATGGCGCCTTCGCGCATCACCTCGACGGTGCACTCGGAGGACAGCGCATTGACCACCGACACACCGACTCCGTGCAGACCGCCGGAGACCTTGTACGACTCATGGTCGAACTTGCCGCCGGCGTGCAGGACGGTCATCACGACTTCGAGCGCCGACTTCTTCTGTGTCGGGTGCATGTCAACCGGAATGCCGCGGCCGTTATCGACCACCTCCACCGCGCCGTCGGATTTCAACGTCACCTTGATGTGATCGCAGAACCCGGCCATCGCCTCGTCGATCGAGTTATCGACCACCTCGTGCACAAGGTGATGCAGCCCGCGCGGGCCGACATCGCCGATGTACATCGCCGGACGCCGGCGCACCGCCTCCAGACCTTTGAGGACGGTGATATCCTTGGCGGCGTAATCGCGGCTGTTGGCTTTCGCCACTTCCAACGCTTCGTCTTCGATCGTCTTGGCCATGGTCGTGTGCAACCTCAGTTGGGCGCGGAATCCTCCGCGCTGTCACTCGTCGATGACGCGCCGGCGGGCAACCCGCCCTGCGTCATTGTCTGAAAAGCCCTGCGACATCCGTCATTTCAAGCCCGCGGCAACTCTACCATCGTCATTCCAAGCCCGCGGCAACTCTACCATCGTCACTCCAAGCCCGCAGCAACCCTACTATCATCATTCCAAGCCCGCGGCTTTTTGCGGGCTTGGAATCTTTGTTTCCCCTCATCCCACCAACATCCCCGTCATTGCGAGGAGGAGTCCGCCGAAGGCGGACGACGACGAAGCAATCTTTGTTTCCCCCCGCCACTCACGGCCCGGTGAACATAATGTCGCTCACCAGCGTCTCCCCATCACCCAGCGCCGTGTTGATCAACTTGCAGATCGCCTGCTTCTGGTAGATCAACTCCTGCCGCCAGGCCGGCTCATCCACAGCGACAAACAACTTCCCGCGCTCCAGCTTGATGACCTGCGTATGCGCGGCGATGTCCGGTCCGACCAGTTCGGGCCAGGCGACAGCGACTCCCGCTTCCTTGATTTTCCGGGCCAGGCCCAGCGTGGCCAAACGGCCACGAATTAACTCGCCGATCGCGGACGGCTTCGACAAGAACTGCCCCCAAGACGCACCCCCGCAAACCCAAGCGGCGGATCGCGCTAAGTCATCAATTTACAAGGAGATTGCAGGATGGGCAATGGGTTTTTCATAGGGAACACCTCCGCAACCCGTTGATCTTCTATTGGTTATGCCGACGCCTGCAGACGCGCTTCCTGTGGGATCACCGCGCTATTCGTGCGCGAAAAAAATGGCTCCCGTGATGCACGGGAGCCGGGCTTTCAGACCCTCGACTGTTGTCTTACTGGGAAGCGAGACAACCGCCGCTTGAGTACATACAGGACATAGTGTAGAATGATTCCTGCCGGAGGTCAATAGGAATTATGAACAGCATGACAGTGGAAACGGTGCTTGGAATCGATTTGGGCCCGGAGTCTCTGGGCTGGGCACTGGTGCAGTCCGATCGAATTGTCGCGGCTGGGGTCCGTGTTTTCGACGCAGGGTTGGAAGACCTCGAAGCCGACGGCAAAGGCATCTCACGCAACGCCGCCAGACGGGAGGCGCGTTCTGTACGGCGACGACTTCAGCGCCTGACGCAGCGCCTTAGTCGACTGGGCGATTTGCTGGCTTCGGCGGGACTTCTCCCGAAGGGGAATTATCGCGATTCGCTCGAACGTCATCAGATTTTGCAGAACCTGGACAAGGAACTTCCGTCCCCTTACGAGCTCCGAGCCCGTGCTCTGTCTGGGCGCCTCGAACCGTACGCGCTCGGACGCGCGCTCTATCATCTCGCGCAACGACGCGGCTTCGTGAGCAATCGCAAATCGAAGCAAAGCGAGGATGAGGCCAAAGGGAAAGTGGCCGAGCACCTCGCAAAACTACGGGAGGAGATGCAGACAGAAGGCGCGCCGACACTGGGAGCGTTGCTGTCACGTTCGGCGATGGCGGCCAGGCGTGTGCGCGGACAGTACCTCGGCCGTGACATGACAACTCAGGAGTTTGACGCCATCTGGGAGAACCAGAAGCGATTTCATGCCGACCTTCTCTCCGACGCGCTCCGTAAGCGCATATACCGCTCCATCTTTTATCAGCGGCCGCTGGCCAGCGTGAAGCACCTGGTCGGTTACTGCGAGCTGGAGCCGAATCGCCGCCGGGCCCCGATGTGCCTGTTCTCGGCGCAGCGATTCCGAATCTGGCAGACGATCAACAATATCCGCCTGCTCGACCACGAGACCGGCGAACTGCGCGCGCTCACAGATTCCGAGCGTCGTCTGCTGGCCGACAAGCTTGAGACCCAGCAGGCCATGAGCTACGGGAAGATTCGAACGACCTTGAAGCTGGGCAAGAACATCGAAATCAACCTCGAACGCGCCAAGCAGGAGAAAATCCCCGGCAACAAGACAAACGCCAAACTCAGAGACATCTTCGGCGCCGAACGCTGGGGCGCCATGCCCGATTCCGAGCGGCAGCAGGTTCTCGAAGACTGGATTTCCATCACCAAAGAGGAGGCGCTGGCCCGGCGGGGAGTCGTCAAATGGCGGCTAAGCGAGGAGGCCGCCCGGCAATTCGGCGCTCTCCGTCTGGATGAGGGATATTCTGCATACTCGCGCCCTGCCCTGGACAAACTGCTGCCTCACCTCGAGGCGGGTTGCACATTGCCGGATGCCAAGCAGAAGGCGGGATACACCGAGGGCGGATCGAGCGATCCCTGGGACAGTCTGCCGCCCCTAGCCGAGTCGGGGCTTCCGGCGTTGCGCAATCCTGTCGTGCAACGCTCCCTCACTGAGTTGCGGCGAGTTGTCAATGCGATCGTAGCCAAGTATGGCAAACCCGACCGCATCCGAATTGAACTGGCTCGCGATGTGCGCCAGACACCCAAACAGCGGGAAGAGACCCACAAGCGGCAGAATAAGAATCGCAAGGCGCGCGAGAAGGCAGCCAAGTGGCTGGAAGAGCAAGGATACGTGCCCAACGGTCGCAACATAGAAAAGTACCTGCTCTGGGAGGAATGCGGGCAGCAGTGTCCCTACACCGGCAAGATGATCAGCGCCGCCGATCTCTTCGGCGTCCAGCCGCAGTTTGACATCGAGCACATCATCCCCCTGCCGCGCTCGCTGGATGATTCGTTCATGAACAAAACGCTCTGCGACGTGCGCGAAAACCGCGAACGGAAGCACAACCGCACGCCATTTGAGGCCTATTCCGGGACCGCCCGGTGGGAGGAGATTTCCCGGCGCGCGGCGAAACTCTCATACGCCAAAGCCCGTCGCTTCCGAATGGACGAGAAGGAAACCGCCCGACTCCTCGACGCCTTCACGGCGCGGCAATTGAACGACACCGGTTGGGCCTCGCGCTGGGCCAAGAAGTACCTCGGGTTGCTTTACGGCGGGCTCAATGATGACGGCATCGACGCCTTCGGGACACGTCGGGTGTTCGCCTCCAGCGGCGGCGTCACGGCGATGTTCCGCCATGAGTGGGGATTGGACTCCATCCTCGGAGACGGCACGAGCAAGTCGCGCGACGACCACCGGCACCACACCGTCGACGCCATCGTCGTGGCGTTGACCGATGACGGCCGCATCAAGGCCCTCGCCGACGCGGCGCGCCGCGGCCTAGAAGTGGGCCGCCGATTCGCCCCGCTGACGCCTCCCTGGGATACCCTCCGCGCCGACGTTGCCAAGACCGTGAGCGCGGTCGTCGTGTCGCATCGCTCATCACGACGGGTGCGGGGTCCTCTGCATGCCGCGACCTTTTACAGCCCGCAGGGCAACGGCGCGGTGCATGTGCGCAAGCCGCTGGCTTCCCTCGACGCCAAGAAAGTCTCCGCCATTGTCGATCCGGCCATCCGGGCGGCGGTTGTGGCCAAACTTGCGGAATTGGGGAAAGAGAGCCCCAAGGATGCATTCAAAGACTATGAGAATCTGCCGCTTGACCCGGCTGGGCGTCCCATCCGTCGTGTGCGCATCGAAGATAAACTGACGGTCTATCCGATTGGCGAGGGCCATCGACTGCGCTGGGCCGAGACCGAGCGGAATCACCACATGGCGATCTATGCATCGATTGAGGACAAGACGTGGAAGTCGGAAATCGTCTCATTGCTCGAGGCGCACCGGCGCAAGCGCGCGGGCGAGCCGATCATCCGAACCGACTATGGCCCGCGGACCGAGTTTCTTTTCACGCTCTCGGGCGGCGAAATGATTGAATTGGACGAACCAGACGGAAAGCGCGCGCTCTATCGCATCCGTACGATTTCAGAGCGTCTGTTCTTTCTCCGAGCCGCCGACGCCCGGCCGAAAAAGAGAGTGAAAGAGGAGGATACCTTCGCCGGCTTGACCGCCAATGCCGATACTCTGCGCAAACGCCACTGCCGCAAAGTCGCCGTTACCCCCTTGGGGGAACTCAAACACGTAAGCGACTAACCGGGCTTGAATGAGCGTCTTAGTTGCCGATAATCCCTATCGGCAATGGACGAGAAGATTATCGACATCGCCGACAAGCAGGTGGCGCTGTCCGCGCGGCTGGACCAGTTGCGCCTCAAGAGCGACGACGGCGAGGTTTCCGTTCCGCTGGAGGAAGTGACCGCCGTTGTCGTCTCGCATCCGGCCGTTCACTACACACACGCCACACTCTCCGGGCTGTGCGCGGCGGGCGCGCCCCTCATCGTCTGCAATGAGAAGCGTCTGCCCGTCGGGATGCTGGTGCCGCTGGTCGGGCACTATGTGCAGGCCGAGCGATTGGCGGCCCAGGCGGAGTCCACCCTGCCCGCGCGGAAGTTCGCCTGGAAGCAGGTTGTCCGCTCAAAGATTCTGTCCCAGGCGCGCTTACTCATGGATCTTGGCGCCGGTAACGCGGGGTTGGTGGCGCTTGCGCGGGGCGTCCGCTCCGGCGATCCGGACAATCTCGAAGCGCAGGCGGCGCGGCGTTATTGGCCGCTGGTCTTCGGGGCTGCCTTCGCCCGGGTGCCCGGCGCCGACGACCCGATCAATCGGCTCCTGAATTACGGGTACGCCATCTTGCGGGCCATTGTCGCCCGGGGACTTTGCGGGGCCGGACTGCATCCTTCGCTGGGCATTCACCATCACAATCGCTACAACCCGTATTGTCTGGCCGACGATCTCATGGAGCCGTTCCGCCCGCTTGTCGACCGGCAGGTGCGCGGGATCCTCGACAGGTGCGGCCCGGAGCCGCCTTTGGACCGCAGCACAAAGGAAACACTGATTGGCGCCCTGTTGAATGGGCGCGTGGTGATCGGCGGCGAGGAAAGGTCGCTGTTTGATGCGACGACGCGGATGTCGGCCTCATTGGCCGGCGTGTTGTCAGGCCAAACCCGCCGGCTCCTCGTGCCCTCCTGGTAGGCGGGCCATCAGGGGTCTGTGAAGTGAAAACGAAGCGCTCCGCGCCATCCCCCTATCGCGCCATGTGGCTTTGTGCCCTGTTCGATCTTCCTGTTGATGACGCCGCGGCGAGGCGGGCATACACCCGGTTCCGCAAGGTCCTGCTGCGGCAGGGTTTCATGATGCTGCAATTCTCCGTCTATGCCCGGTTCTGCGGGAGCGAGCAGAAGGCCGACCTGATCTGCAGCCGGGTCCGCGACCAATTGCCCGGCGACGGCGAGGTGCGCTTTCTGATGGTGACGGATCATCAGTTCGGCAAGATGGAAGTCTATTGCGGGAAAAAACGGGCCAGGACAGAGGAGCCACCTCGCCAACTGCTGCTTTTTTAGCCCGAATAATGGGGCTAACCCCGCGTAAGGCAGGTGCTTACGCGGGGTTAGAATGTACTCAAGCGACGATTGTCGTCAATCCCCAGCATGAGATAGAGTATCATCGCTATCGTTTTCAATGTACTCAAGCGACGATTGTCGTCAATCCCCAGCCAGGTTGACTACGTACGTCTGACGCTGTGGAATGTACTCAAGCGACGATTGTCGTCAATCCCCAGCCGATGATCAGGACGAATGTCCCGATCTTGAAATGTACTCAAGCGACGATTGTCGTCAATCCCCAGCTTCATCCTGGCGACAGACAACGATACCGCGAATGTACTCAAGCGACGATTGTCGTCAATCCCCAGCGGGTCCCCCGCGTCGCCTTCGTCAATCTGGAATGTACTCAAGCGACGATTGTCGTCAATCCCCAGCGGGTCCTGACCGGGGGCGCTCACCTCAAGCAATGTACTCAAGCGACGATTGTCGTCAATCCCCAGCTGGCGGTATAGCCGTCCGTGGCGCCGTTCAAATGTACTCAAGCGACGATTGTCGTCAATCCCCAGCGACCGCCGCGCCTTCTACTGCCCCTACCTCAATGTACTCAAGCGACGATTGTCGTCAATCCCCAGCAAGTTACTTCGTTTCCGGCTCCGGCTCCGAATGTACTCAAGCGACGATTGTCGTCAATCCCCAGCTCGCCGACGCGCAGGAAGTTTGTCGTGTTCTAATGTACTCAAGCGACGATTGTCGTCAATCCCCAGCCCACAATCGCGTCCTGCGAATCCGCGGTGGAATGTACTCAAGCGACGATTGTCGTCAATCCCCAGCAACCGCCATCTGCGTCGCGGCCACAACCGGAATGTACTCAAGCGACGATTGTCGTCAATCCCCAGCACTGTCCACATCCAGTTTGCGCTCTTCCGTAATGTACTCAAGCGACGATTGTCGTCAATCCCCAGCAACAACATCGACATCAGTTTCGCCGGGATCAATGTACTCAAGCGACGATTGTCGTCAATCCCCAGCCAGGAGTTAATGGTCATCGCCAAGCGGGAAAATGTACTCAAGCGACGATTGTCGGTGAAGGTCCACAGCATCTACAAAGATTCCAAGCCCGCATAAAGCCGCGGGCTTGGAATGACGGTTGTCTGCGCGTTCGTGGAGTCTTCAATCCGCCAGGCGCAGCGGCATCACCAGACAGAGGTACTTTTCCTTGTCCGGATCGTCGGCGGCGCGGACCAGGCCGGCCGAGATCGACGTGGCCAGCTCGAAGACCACGTTGCCGGCGTCGAAGTTCTTCAGCATGTCGAGCACGTAGTTGGCGTTGTAGCCGATCTCCAGATCCTCACCCTTGTACTCGCAGGGGATGGTCTCACGGGCCTCGCCGCCGACATCCTGGTTGGTCGCCGACAGCTCGATCGTGTTGCCCGACAACGCGAACTTCACCTGCTTGGTGAGTGAGTTGGACAGCACCGCCACGCGACGCACCGCCGCGGCCAAGGTCGCCCCGTCGACGGTGAGAAACTTGTCGTTCCCCTTGGGGATGACCTGGTTGTAGTTCGGATACGGCCCCTCGATCAGACGGCTGGTGATGATCACATCGCCGACCTTGAAGACGATGTTCTTCTCGCCGAACATCACCGCGACTTCGCTGGTGTCATCGGTCGCCATCTTCAGCACCAGCGACAGCGCCTTGGGCGGCACGATCAGCTCGTTCTTCAGGCCGGCTAGGCGATTGTCGGCCACCGACACGCGCGCCAGACGATGCCCATCGGTGGCCACCATGTGCATCTTCTCGCCGTTGGATTGCCAGAGGATGCCGTTGAGCGCCGGACGGGTCTCATCGGTGGAGACCGCATAGATCGTGCGGTGGACCATGCTGCGCAGCTGGTCGATGGGAATGGTGACCGCGCCGCCTTCGGGGATTCCGGGCAGACGCGGGAATTCCTCGGGGGACATCCCGCTCATCTTGTAAACACCCTGCCCCGACTTCACTTCCATGCGGTGGTTGGCCACCGTGACATGGACATCCTCATCGGGCAATTCGCGTACTACTTCGGCAAAGGTGCGCGCCGGCACGGTCGTTGATCCGGTTTTGCTCACCTTGGCCGCCACCGTCGCGGTCATCGACAGGTCAAGATCGGTCGCCGCCACAGTGATTCCATCGTTGGTGGCCGTCAGCAGGACATTCCCGAGAATAGGTAGGGTGGTACGGCTGGAGATCACTCCCAGCACCGCCTGCAGACGGGAGCTTAGGTCATCGCGCTTGGTCGTGAACTTCATGGTTGGATTCTCCACACGTAGAGCTTGTTGTCTTTCCCTTGATATAAACTACTCAGAATAAAAACAAGGGTGTGGATGATCGGGATAACCTGGAATTACGATCTGCAAGTTATGATTGGATAAGATGGTCGCCGGAGTGAAGAAAAGCATCGGTTGATGTGGGTAGTACGGTTTCTGTTCCACATATGCCATCACCCGATCTGGACAACAGCCATTCACCCACAAGAAGTCCGTATCTTATCCCTCCCTCTTCCACAACCCATCGACAGGTCCCTAATTGTTGCTGTTGCCGGCAAACAGTGCGCTGATGGCCTGATCTACCCGCAGTTTCAAATCCGGATCAACTTTCAGTTGATCGCGCACGACATTGACGGCATGAATCACGGTTGAATGATCGCGACCGCCATACTCAGCGCCGATCGTCTTCAGCGACATGCTGGTCAGCGTCCGGGCGAGGTACATGGCCACCTGACGCGCCATCGCGACATCCTGGGTCCGCCGTTTTGACAGGAGGACCGACTCCGGAATGCCGAAGGTGTTTCCCACCACGATGTTAATCGCGGCCACGGTGATCGGCTTGCGGGTCGGTGAGAAGGTATCGCGCAGCACCTGTTGGGCCAGCTCCAGACTGATCGGGGTCTTGTTCAACGAGCTGACGGCAATCAGACGGACCAGCGCGCCTTCCAGTTCCCTGATGCTGGAATGGGCGCCGCGGGCGATGAACGCCAACACATCAGGCGGCAGGATGATATCCTCCCCTTCCAGCTTCTTTTTGAGGATTGCCATCCGGGTCTCGAAATCCGGCGGCCGAATGTCGGCGGTCAGCCCCCACTGGAAGCGGGAGAGGAGGCGTGCCTCCAGCCCCTTGATGTCGCGCGGCGCACGGTCGGCGGTGAGCACGATCTGCTTCCCGTTCTGGTGCAAGGTGTTGAACGTGTGGAAGAACTGCTCCTGGGTCGACTCCTTGCCGGAGAAGAACTGGATGTCATCGATGATGAGCACATCGACCGAGCGGTAATGCGAGGCGAAGGCGCTGGTGGTCTTGCGCGAGAGCGAATCGATGAACTCGTTGGTGAACTTTTCCGAAGTCACATAGATGACATTGGCGTCGGGGTTGTTCTCCAGCACCATGTTGCCGATCGCCTGCGCCAGGTGGGTCTTGCCCAGGCCCACCGATCCGTAGATAAAGAGCGGATTGAACTTGGTAGAGCCGGGCATTTCGGCGACCGCCTGCGCCGCGCCATGGGCGAGGTGGTTGGAGTCGCCGACGACAAAGTTGTCGAAGGTGAACTTCGGATTCAACTGCGCCCGCCCGCGGGCATCGGCGGTCTGCCGATTGCGCTCCTGCTCTCCGATGGGCCCGTGGTCGCCGTTGCCGTTCGACGGCGTCGCTTCGTCCTCGAGCGCCTCGAGGATTGCCTTGTGCCCGCTGCCGTTGCCGTTGGAGTGCACTTCCAGCCGGTGTGTCGCCGGCCGTCCCAGTGTCACGCAGATCGCCTCATCAATCAGCGATGCGTAGTGGGAGCGGATCCAATCGACGACGAACTTGTTCGGAGCGCCGATGATCAGCAGACCTTCTTGCACGTCAACGACATGCGTCGGCGCCAGCCAGGTGAGGAAATTCTCGGCGGGCAGGCGGTTGCCGATGTAATTCAGGCAGGCCTGCCAGATGTCATCTTTCGCTTGTTCCATAGAGTGCGTCGGCCCCTGGCCATCTTCAGACTTCAGACAGCCCCAGATTTGCCCACATGCTTGTCCACATGGGCGTGAGATTTGTAACTCTAATTAGTCCAAACGATTACTTGCGAGCACTGCCTTGCTTACCAACACACTGTTCACATCAACGGATCGTCCTAGGTTGTTGAAAGACAAGATGCTCCAATCCGTCGTCCACCTTACCCACATTCCGATAACGCATTACAGGACAACAAGTTCGACGAGCAGAGATTGGCTCCGACGGGCAGGGCAAGTCAAGCGGTTTTGTTGGGGGATTTTCGCGTGACGGACGTGGGCTTTGTTATCAACAAGTTGCGCGGCTAACAATCTACTTTAACTGCGCCGAACGCCGGTGGTCGCAGCGATTCCATCGGCGCGTTCAAAAACCGCCACCGTGCTAATCAGTTTATTGGTCGATGGATGCGCGGTCGCTCACTCGTACCACAAAAGCCGCAGACTGTTGAGCACCACCAGCAGCGTCGAGCCTTCGTGGCCCACAACGCCCAGAGTCAGCGGGATCTGGCCCAGGAGAGTGCCAGTCAGGAGTGCGGTGATGACGATCAAGGCGAAAGTCAGGTTCTGGATGATCACACGCTTGGTGCTCTTTGAGAGTCGAATCGCAAAGGGAAGGCGTGAGAGATCATCGCCCATCAACACCACATCGGCGGATTCAAGCACGACATCATTTTTCGCCCCGCCCATGGCGATGCCGACCGTGGCGGTCGCCAGCGCGGGCGCATCGTTAACTCCATCGCCGACAACGGCGACTGTGCGGTGACTGGCGAGCAATCCGGCGACGGCGTCTGCTTTCTCGGCGGGCATCAGCTCCGCCCGCACCTCATCGATGCCGAGTCGTTGGGCCATCGCCATAGCGACACGGTGGTTGTCGCCGGTGAGGATACCGACCGACTCCACGCCGGTCTCATGTAATTGCCGGGCGATCGCCTCCGAGGTCGGCCGTGGGATGTCGGCCAACGCGATGATCCCCAGAACCCGATTGGTCGCCACCAGGATGGCGGTCTTGCCGTTTTCTTCCAACCGTAGCATCTCGGCTTCGGCCTGTTCATCGGGCGCCAACTCATTGGCTACCAAGAGCCGTCGATTGCCGACCAGGACTCGTTGCGGTGTACCGTTGAGCCGCACCACGCCGATGGCGCCCAGACCGGCCAGCGATTCGGCATTGTCGACCGGCGGGATTACCAGCCCCTCCTGGTGGGCGGCATTGACGATGGCCTGCGCCAGCGGATGAGTCGAACCGGCCTCTATAGAAGCCGCCAACGTGACCAGCACCCCCGAAGTGGTGCCATTAAGCGGGATGACATCGGTGACCACCGCGCGTCCCTGGGTCAGCGTGCCGGTCTTGTCAAAGGCGACCGCCCGAATGCTCCCCAGGTTGAGCAGGTGCGCGCCCCCCTTGAACAACACGCCCTTGCGGGCTGCGCGTCCGATCGCCGACAGCACCGCCGCCGGAGTGCTGATGATCAGCGCGCAGGGCGACGCCACCACCAGAAGCGTCAAAGACCGATAGAGGTTGGCCCGCCAACTCAAATCCGAGACCGCCGCGGTGACCAGCGTCAGCAGCAGCGCTCCCGCCAGGACACCGATGGTGTAGCGTTGGCCGAACCACTGCACGAATGAATTGGTCGGGACCCGTCCCGACTGCGCCTGTTCGACACGGTGGATAATCGCGGCCAGCGCGGTGTCGGCGGCGCGCGCGCTCACACGGACCTTGATCTGTCCGGTGAGGTTCAGCGAGCCGGCCAGAACGGTGTCATCGATGTCCGCATCGACCGGCAGCGATTCGCCGGTGAAGGTCGAACGGTCCAGTGAGGTGCGTCCTTCGACGATCGTGCCGTCGGCGGGGATCTTCTCGCCGGGCTTGACCAGGATCAGATCGCCAACTTCCAGGTCTTCGACCGGCACCTGGCGTGTGGCGCCGTCGCGCCACAGCCGCGCTTCTGCCGGCCGCAGGTCCATCAGCGAACGCACCGCGTCCTTGGTCCGCTCGAGGGCGTAATGCTCCAGGGTGTTGGACAGGGAGAACAGGAAGATCAGCGTGCCGCCTTCGGCCCAGCGTCCGATGATGGCCGCTCCGACCGCCGCCAGCGTCATCAGCAGGTTGACGTCGAGACGGTACTCGCGCAGGCCATCGAAACTCTCCTTGGCCGCCATCCAGCCCCCGGCCAGGTAGCCCAGCGCAAACAGCACATGCCCCAGATCGCGCCGGCCGGCGTCCTCGACCATCCACCCCGAGAGGATGAGCGCGCCGCCCAGCGCGGTCCAGAAGACCAGATGGTGCCGCGTCCACAGTTGGCGCAGCGATGTTGCGCGGGTCGCCATGACGGTCACGCGGTCGATGTGGGCGCCGCGGCCGGCTCGGGTTTGGCGTTGACGACAAACAAGTGCCGCGCCACTTCGCGGCTGAGCGCGAAGCGACGCGCGCCGTCGGAGACCGTGATCGGCCCGTCAAACGGCATCATCTCCTCGACCGTCAGCTCCGTGCCCAGTTTAAGCGGCAGTGAATCGAGGTAGCGCAACAAACGCGGGTCGAGGTCCGAGACGCGGGCGAAGATGAACCGCTCCCCGACCGCCGCCACGTCATGCAACGGGTGGTAGGTCACCTCGGGCATGACGCCGTCGGCCGAGGGAATCGGGCTGCCATGCGGATCAAACTGCGGAAAGCCCAGCAGGGCATCGATGCGGCTTTCCAATTCCGGCGAGATGTAGGCCTGCAGCCGCTCCGCTTCGGCGTGGACCTGGTCCCAGGGCATCCCGACGATCTTGTAGAAGAAGGTTTCCAACAGGCGGTGGTGACGGATCATTTCAATGGCAATCCGCTGACCTTTTTCGGTCAGGCAGACGCCGCGGTAGGCGCGATGACGCACCAGGTGGCTGTGTCCCATGCGCCGCACCATTTGGGTGACGGCCGCGTCGGTCACGCCGAGATGGCGGGCGACTTCACCAGTCGAGGCCCAGCCGGTCTTCCGCTGCAGCTTATAGATGGCCGTCACGTACCCTCGCAGCGTCGGCGACAATTTAACTTCCACTAAACCATCCTTTCATTGTAATTAACTACGCTGATAGGAATACGCTTTGTCCGTTCGTAAGTTTGTCCTCAATGACCAATATTATAACTTGTTTTCTCACCTGATGTTGTACGGGCAATGCCGGAAATGGGCCGGAAAAAGTTTCTAATCTGTGGTTTAAGTTGGATTACACCAAGGTATTATCGTCTCCTTGGCGCGATTCCCGTGGGCATGGCGACAGAATCTCTCTTAATTGTCGCATGGAAACTCACCCGGCGCTGATCACCGACTGGCCGGTTCTGCTGGCTGTGTTCATGCTGATTGTCGGCGGCATCTACGCGATCAAAGCCCATACGCCGCTGGGGCGGCTGTTCAACTATCTGCCGCCGATCATCTGGCTCTACTTCCTGCCGATGCTGGGCACCTCGTTGGGGCTCTTTCCGAAATCATCGCCGCTGTACGATTGGGTCAAGAACCTGCTGTTGCCGACCGCGCTGGTCCTGTTGCTGCTGTCGGTGGATTTGAAATCGCTGGCGCGTCTGGGGCCCAAGGCGATTGGCACGTTTCTTTTCGGGACGGCCGGCGTGATCATCGGCGCGCCGATCGCCTTGCTGTTGTTCAAGGCCTGGCTGCTAGATGACACCTGGATGGGCATGGCGGCGCTGTCGGGATCGTGGATCGGCGGCTCCTCGAACATGGTGGCGATCAAGGAATCGATCAATTGCCCCGAGGGAATTTTCGGAATCATGATTGTGGTCGACACGATCGTGGGTTATGGCTGGATGGGACTGGTGATGACCGCGTCCGCCTTTCAGGACCGGATCGACCGCCGCTTCCGGGTGGACCGCACCATTGTCGATCAACTCAACCAGCGGCTGGCGGATTTCCAGTCGTCGCAGCGCCGTCCCATCGAGTTTGTCGACTTGGCGATCATCCTGTCGCTGGGGTTCGCCATCGGTCTGGCCTCGCTCAAACTGGGCGCATGGCTGCCTCCGATCGGGAAAATCATCAATGCCTTCGGCTGGGCGATCATTGTCTCCTCGACCGCGGGCATCCTGCTCTCATTGACCCGTCTGGCGCGACTGGAGTCGGTGGGCGCCTCGCACATCGGCAACTTCTTTCTCTACCTGCTGTTGACCACGATCGGCGCGCAGGCCGATCTGCGCGCCGTGGTGCAGGCGCCGTTGTTCCTCCTGCTTGGCTGTGTCTGGGTGGCCATCCATGGCGCGGTCATCTTCCTCGGCGGCCGTCTGCTGAAGGCGCCAATGTTCCTGATCGCCACCGGATCGCAGGCCAACATCGGCGGCGTGGTCTCGGCGCCGATTGTCGCCTCGCTCTACCAGCCGTCGCTGGCGCCGGTGGGACTGCTGTTGGGCGTGCTGGGGAATATCCTCGGAATCTACGGCGGCCTGGTCTGCGCCGGGCTGTTGCAGGCGATTGCCTGACCGCGCCGACGCGACATCAAACCGTGTATTGATGAATCGCGGGAGCGGATGTGTCGCTCTGATGCGCGCGCATCCATGCGATGACTTGTGCCAGGCCGTCGGCGAGCGCCACACGCGGTTCCCAGCCGGTCGCCGCGCGCGCGACCGTGAAATCGCACACCAGCCGCTCGACCTCCGAGGCCTCCGGCCGCAGACGTTTCTCCTCGGTCGTGATGCGCAGCGACTTGTTCAGCAATCGGCCAACCAGCGCGACCACATCGGCGATACCGGTCTCGACACCGGTGCCGATCTGCAGCTCTGTGCCCGGCGCCAGATCCGCGGCGGCCGCGGCGAGGAAGCCGGCCACCGTGTCGCCGACAAATAGGAAGTCGCGGGTAGGATGGGTGGCCCCCAGACGCACGACCTCGCCGGCCAGCGCCTGACGCACGATCGTCGGGATGACCGCGCGCGGCGATTGCCGCGGACCGTAGGTGTTGAACGGCCGCAGAATCACCACGGGCAGATCGAAGGAGCAGGCGTAGGAGACCGCCAGCGCGTCGGCGGCGATCTTCGAGGCCGAGTAGGGGGACTGCGCCTGACGCGGGTGGTCCAGCGTGATCGGGACACGTCGCGCGGTGCCGTAGACTTCCGACGTCGAGGTGTGAACGAGCCGGCGCACGCCCTGGCGACGGCAGGCGTTGAGGACATGCAAGGTGCCCAGCGTGTTGGTCTGCACGTAATCGGTCGGATTCTGGTACGAAAACGGAATCGCAATGAGGGCGCCGAGATGGAAGACCGTGTCGCAGCCGGCGACCGCCTGCGCCACGGCCTCGGGGTCCTTCAGGTCGCCGCGGATGATCTCGACACGACCGCGCTCGGACTCGATCAGTTCCGCCAGATGGCCGATCCGGTTCTGCGAATCGTAGCGCAGCAACGCGCGGACTTTGGCGCCTTCCTGCGCGAGACGTTGCGTCAGGTGCGAGCCGATGAAGCCGGCGGCGCCGGTGACGAGAACCGGACGGTCGGAAAAGTACCCCATATCATTCCATGTCGGCAGCCGGCCGCTTCCGGTGAATCGGTTCAACCGGAGTTTCCTCTCCACCGGGAACGGTCAGTGTCTGCCGAAAGAGGCGATAGCGATTCAGCCAGACGCGGACCGGCTTTTGGTACAGGCAATACGCCGCCACCGCCAACCCGCCGCCGAGAATCCAGCCGCCAAGTATGTCGGACGGATAGTGGATTCCCAGGTAAATCCGCGAGTACGAGACCAGCGCCGACAGGCCGACCAACGGCCACAGCCAGCGCCGGTACAAGAGGCCGAAAAAGATGGCCGCCGCCATCGAGTTGCTGGCGTGGCCGGAAGGGAAGGCGAAAGTCCGGCCGCAACGGTAGATCACGCGCAACCCTTCGACATCGTGGCAGGGCCGGGGACGCGCGACCAGCGGCTTGATCAGGTGCGAGGAGAGTTGATCGGTGGCGGTGATCAGGATGATCGCCATCAGCACCGCGCCGCGTCCCTTGCCGCCGCCGAAGATGGCCAGCGCCAACAGCCCTCCGATAATGAAGGGCGCCCAGTGGCGCAGTTCGGTGGCCCAGGGCATGAGCCAATCGAAGACGGTGTTGGCCACGCCGCTGTTGAGCGCATGCAGCAGCCGGACATCAATTTGCTGAAGCGTCTCGATCATACCAGGATCAACTCCCCTTCCTGCCAGCCGATGCCGGAGTGGGCCAGTTCGGCGATTCGCGCGCGCAGGGCGTGGGCCTTCGACACCGGCACGTGCAGAACGCCATGGGCGCGTTCATCATAACGCCCTTCGCGCAGGATCACGCCGAATTCTTCCAGCGCCCGGTAGACCGCGCCGGTCCGCTCGTGCTCAAAATCGATGCGGACCACCCGCATCACCTGTTGTTCGATCATCGTGGCGGCGGCAATCGCGGCGTTGGCGGCGTCGCCATAGGCGCGCGCCAGTCCGCCGGTTCCCAGCTTCGTCCCGCCAAAGTAACGGGTCACGACGCAGACGGCATTCTCCAACTGCGCGTGACGCAAGGCATCGAGGATGGGACGCCCGGCGGTGCCGTTTGGTTCGCCCGCGTCGCTGGAGCGCTCGACGAGGGCGGCGGGACGCCCCACCCGCAGTCCCCAGCAATGATGCGACGCGTCGGGGTAGCGGCGCGAGCGTTCTTTCAGCGCCCCCATCGCCTCCTCCTCGGAAGCGGCGGGGGCAAGCACGGCGAGGAATTTGGAGCCGAGGACCAGAATCGACGCCGTCGCCGGCGCGGCCGGTGTGCGCAGACGGTCGCCGCTGTCATGGGATGCGCTGGCCACAGTCCCATGATAACACCGCCGAACGGGATCGTCAGCGGCCTATCGCGTCCGCAGGCGGCGAATCTGCAGGACCAGCCAGAGCAGCACGCCGAGGCCGACGATGAAGGTCGCGGCAAAGAGGGCCACCGCGCTCCATTGCGTGCGCACGGTTTCGGCAAACGGAGAGTGGAGGGGTCCGAGGGCGGCCAGACGCCAGGTCTCGCGCTGAACCAATAGACCGAGCATGCCCAGCGGCGCCGCGATGGTCAGCAGCCAGCGGGTCAGGCCTCCGCCGCGGTTGGCCAGCACCAACGCGCCGGCCAACAGTGAAGTGAGCGCCGCGATCATTTGCAGGGGACGATCGACGACAGTGGTGCCGGATGACGCGTAGTCGGAAATCAGCGTCCAGATCAGAAGCCCCGCGCCGCCGACCAACGCCGCGATTCCGGTCCCGCGCGGCAGACGGTGATCGACGCGCCAATTGCCTCCCACCCATGAGGCCCAGGCGGCCGAGCCGATCGACGCGGCGCCGAAGTAGCCGCTCAAACGCAGCAGCGCATCGGGGTGGAAGACAACATTGGTCCAGGGCGTCGCCGACAGCGACTTCAGATGATTCCATGAATAGGTAAAGCCGATGGCGATCACGCACAGGACGGTCAGAAGCCAGGACAACTTGCCCGCCCACGATGGTCCCTGATGACGCATCCACGCCCACTGCGCCCAGTACATCGCATAAAAGCCCACTAGGAGGTAGCCGACAATTGCCAGCCAGGGGAAGCCAATGCTGATGGAAGAGGCGTAGAAATGTTTTCCGTAAAGCACCTGCACGAACAACAGCGGCGGCACACCCATGGTGATGGTCATCGACATGCCGACCACGCCGGCGCGGTGCACGCGCTGGGTGTCATAACCCGCCGCGCGTCCCCATTCGGCGCCGGCGCGCGCCCACAGCGAAGCGAACAGGAGGCCGAGCATCGCCAGATGCAGCACGAAGGTCAATCCCAGGAGAAACAACAGCATCTGGGGCGGGGCCGGCATCGCCATCGGATCGTGTCCGCCGATCATCGCTGTCCCTCCGGATTCGGCGGGCGGTGAATCTGCTCCCATTCGTCGGATCGCAACGAAGCGAGGAAAGCCACCAGATCCTCGAGGTCCCGCTCGGTGCCGGCAAAGGGGGGCATGTACCCGCGCAGACGGTGCAGTTGGCGCGTGTTGTCGCGAATCATTTCGACCGTCCAGTTAGCGACCAGCGGACGGATCGCGTTGTAGCCGTCGACCGCATGGCAACGCTGGCATTGGACGTCGTAGATGATGCGGCCGCGCTCGATTGGGGTGAGCGCGTCGGGGTTTTTCCCCTGCGCAATCACCGGCGGGGCGGCGAAAAAGCCATGCTGATTGATCGCGGCGATCCGCTCGGTGGTCAGACCGTTGGCGTAGAGGTAATGGTAGACCGTGTACGGTTTGCGGATGCCCTCGCGCACATATTCCATCGAGCCGGTGGCGATGAGCGCGATACCGGTGAGCAGAAGCGCGGTTTCCAGATGCACCGAGCGTCTGTTCTTCAGCAGGCCCCAATAGGCGTAGACGCCGATCAACGTGGAGGCGATGATGCCAAAGGCGAAAAAGAGCGACATGGCCACCGCGCCGCCGACCACCAGTTGCGACGATGTGGCCGGAGCGGCGGCGAAGTACCACAGCGACACCGGGATCATCAGCGCCAGCGGCACGAGGAAGACCGACCCCTCATTGATGATGTGGCGCCGGTCCTCGCCGGTCATGTCCTTCTGCAGATTGGCGACCACGGCGATGAACAACCCGGCCAGAGAGAGACTGGAAATGGTGCGCAGAACCAGCGACGGCCACGATGTCGGGTTGAGCCACCCGCTCCAGAAGGAGCCGTTGGCCAGCCAGTCGCCGGGCGTGAGCATGAAGGTGAGGATGCCGTTGATGATGAAAAGCGATCCCCATGCCGAGGCGGCATAGACCCAGCCCACCTTCACATGCGTCTTCGGGTCCATCCGGCCCCAGTAGAAGTAGTAGACATAGCCGGAGACGATCTCAACCAGGAAGAAGACCCACTCGGTCGCCCAACCCCAGACAAACTGCCGCAACAGAAGCGAGATAGTCTCCGGCGAGATCAGCCCGACGACAAACCAGATGCCGACGCCGGTGACCGCGCCGCCGACAAACGACAGCAGGATCAGGAAGCGGGCATAGCGGGACAGGAAGTTGAGCAGCACCGAATCGTTGCGCCGCAGCGCCCGCGCTTCCAGCCACGGCGTGGCGATGCCGGCGCCGACGGCAAACTGCGCGATCAGCACATGGATGATCGCCACGGCGGCGATCAAGGTCGAGGGCCCCAGCGGGCCGGTGTCGAGGATGGGGTAATCCATGGCCTCTCCGTCCAGTGTTCCACAAAACTACAGTCTCAGAACACGAGGATGACTTTTTTGTGTGTCAAAAGCGCGGTTCGCGGCCAAGTTTCCTGCTTCACCAACACGCTGGATGGGCGGGACGCGCCGCCGATACTACCGGAGAGGGAAGACCGGGGCGGTTTGGGGCACATTGACATACGGGAGTAAAGCGTTAGATTATCGGCGCGTACCCGCCGCGCGGTTGCTCATGCGACAACGAATCCTTGCTCTCATTGCCTCGCTGCTAATCCTGCGCCCGATCCCGGTGTCGGGGGCGGGCTTTGTAAAGGAGTATGCCCCCTGGCCGGTGGTGGCCGGCGGGGATACGCTGGCGTTGCCGTTCTGGGGCGGGGTCAACAGCCCGAAACCGTCGCTGGTGGATTTCGACGGTGACGGACGCACCGACCTGATGCTCGGTGAGACCCGCGGCAAGGTGGCCTACCTGCGCAACGCGGGGACTGAAGCCGTTCCCGTCTGGACGCCGGTGACCGAACGGATCGGCGGCGTCAACACCCGAACCTGGCACCGATTCTGCGACATCGATGCCGATGGCGATCTCGATTTGTTCTGCGACGCCGGCAACGGGATGACCGCCTACTACCAGAACCTCTCCAGCGGCGGCAACATCGTTTTCGAACTCGTCAAGGATATGTTCGGCGACTTCGAGACCGGATTGAACAACACTGGCGATTTCGCCGATCTCGACAACGACAACGACTACGACTTCTTCCTCGGTTCGGTGACCGGCGAGTTATGGCAGTACCGCAACGACGGCGACTCGACCGATCCGGTGTATGTCCTGGGGTCATTCTTCTACGACAGCGTCTACGCCTTCCCCGGGGCACTGGCGCAGTCGGTGACCGAGCCGCAGCATGGCTTTTCGACGATCACCTTTGCCGACCACGACGCCGACGGGGATCAGGACTTGTTCTGGGGCGACATCAACAACAACAACGCCTACCTGTTCGCCAACCTGGGGACCGCATCGGTCTCCGATTTGACCGAGCAGAGCGAAGCGTATCTGCCGGTCAACACCTTCGGGCTCAACCACACGGCGTTTGCCGATCTGGACGATGACGGTGACCTCGATATGCTGGTCGGCGCCGCCAACGGCAACGACCTCAACAACCTCCTCCTCCTGCGCAACACCGGGACACCGACGTTGCCGGTCTATGCCGTCGAAGATTCCAACCTGATTGCCAACATCGATGTCGGCAGCTACGCCATTCCGGCGGCGGGGGACCTGGACGGCGACGGCGATCTCGATTTATTGATCGGACGCGGCGATGGACGTCTGTCGCACTTTGAGAATGTCGGCTCAACCGGCAGCCCCAGCTTCCTGCTCTCCGGCCATTTCTACAAAGGCATCGATGTCGGTCTGACCGCGGCGCCGGCGCTGGTCGATTGGGACAGCGATGGCGACCTCGATCTGCTGATCGGCAACGAAGCCGGCACGATCGAGTACTGGCGCAACGACGGCGGACCGGCCAACTTCGCCCCGGTGAAAGTCACCGGCCAACTCGGAGGCATCCAGGTCGACTTGCAGGCGTCGGTCTGTCCGGTGGATTGGGATGGCGATGGCCTGACCGACCTGGTGGTCGGCGAGTGGGACTTCAACGGTTCGGCGAATGTCCTGCTCTACGAAAACGTCGGGTCGCCGGGCTCTCCGGCGCTGTCACTGGTCACCAACCGCCTGATCAAACGCCAGCCGCGCGACATCACGCTGCCGGTGGTCTACGATTGGGACTGCGATGGGTCCAGGGACCTGCTGGTCGGCGGACGGTCGTTTGGCACGGTTCTGTATCGCAACACCGCACCATCGGGAACATTCCCCGACTCACTGACCTTGATTGCGCAATCCGACACGTTGCCGTGGGACGACGACGGCCACCGGCTGCGGGTGTGTTTCGCCGACATTGACGGCGACCTCTTGCGCGACGCGTTTGTCGGCGAGGAAGACGGTGGAATCAATTTCTACCGACGGCAGCTGGACGGCTGTCTCTGCAAAACCCATGGCGATCCCAACGGCGATGGTGTGCCGTCGGTGGTCGATGTGGTGATGACGGTGAATGTGGCATTTCGCGGCGGGAACGATGTCGCCGACGCCGAATGCTGCCCGCACACCAGCCGCCTGGACCACACCTGCGATTGCGTGGTCAGCGTCCTGGATGTGGTGGTGATCGTCAACGCCGCCTTCCGCGGCGGACCGCCGCCCTGCGATCCCTGCGCGGCGGGCAATCAATGTCCGCGTTGATCCAACTCAGAGATAATTGAGCACCAGATCGAAGTCCGGCGCGCGGGGAATCGGGATGGCCCCTTCGGCGACCGCATCGATCGACGGCTTCTCGGTATCGACGGCGACCAGGAAGGTGGGCACGGCCAGGTCGCGGGCGCGACGGATCGCCTCCATTGAACCGCGCGTGTCGGCATGCAGCCGCACGACGATCACCGCATCGGAGAGCGCGACGATCAGCCGGTTGCGGAAGACCAGGCGCGGTTTGGTGAGCGGGGTGCGCGGCGAGTATTCGGCGATGAGCGCGCCCGATTGTTCGATCGATTCGGCGAGGGCACGATGCTCGGGCGGGTAGATGTTGTCGAACCCGGCGCCGAGCACGGCGCAGGTCTTGCCGCCGCCGGCCAGCGCGCCGGTGTGCGCGCCGCCGTCGATGCCGCGCGCCAGGCCCGAGATGACCGTCACACCGCGCTCGGCCAGCCCCTTGCCCCAGGCGACCGCGTCGGCGATGCCCTCGTTGTCGGCCTGATGCGTGCCGACCACCGCGACACAACGCGTGTCGGCCGCGGGCAACTCCCCGCGCACATAGAGGATGGTCGGCGGGTCATCGAGATTGAGGAGGCGGTGCGGGTAGTCGGCGCTGGTGATCGGAATCGGACGCGTTCCCTGCTGGATCATCAGTTCCAGGTCTTCGGTCAACGCGTCGGTCAGGTTGCGCGCGCCCTCGAGACGCTCGAGGTCCTCGTCGGCGACATGGGCGACCTCGGCGATCTGCGCCGTCCCCGCCTCCCAGATCGCCTCGGGCTCGCCGAAATGCGCGATCAACGCCGCCACCGCCTTGGCGCCGAGACGGGCCTCGGTGGTGAGGGCATAGAGGATGGACAAATCGCGCGTGACGGTCGTCATCGAATCACTCCAGCCAACTGAAGCATACCACCTCGGCCCCGGCATGGCGCAATAACTTCTCGATCGCTTTCAGCGACCGCCCCCGTTCCCAACGCCAGTCGATCAGAAGCACCCGCCGATGGAACACCGATTCGGGACGGGTTAGCCGGAACAGGTCACCCCATGGCAGAGGGGGATGGCGCAAGCGGTCGGCGTGGTCGGCCAACGGCGCCGACAGCGCGACCAAATCGGGGCGAAAGGTCGCCGCCAGCGACTTTGCCAATCGCTGCCCCAGCCACTCGATCGGCTCCACCGGTGTGAAGATCGGCGGCGGCGGAACCGGAATCACCAGATCGCACTTTTCCGGTAGTGTGGTTGCGAGAAACCGCGTTGCCAGATCGCAAAGCCGCCAACCGCAGTCGTACTCGCCATTGGTCGTGAAGCGATAGGCCTGCGCGCCGATCGCGGTGCGTCGCTTCGGCCAGCCGGGCGCAAATTCCGGCGACATCGCCCAGCCGCGCAAGGTCTCGTCGGTGCGCTCCCGGCCAGAGGGCAATGGAAGAGAAGAGACATCAGGCGGCGGCGGCCAGGTTTCCGGATCGGGGACCTGACCGAGCACATGCCGGTAGAGAAGCGTCCGCAGATTCACAGGGCCCTAAAAGATTTCAGCCGAGAAGACCTCAAGCGTGGTGGCTGGATCGCGCCAGGCATCGGGATCCAGCCCGGCCTTGAGGCAGGCCTCCGCCAGGAATGTCTCGCGATCCCAGTCATGCTCGACCGGAACCTGCGGCAAAAGCACGCCGGAGAGATGTCCGCGCGAGACCAGAAGGCCATGACGTCCCACCAACACTTGGTTGGGGTCGGAGATGCGTTTCAGGGGTGAAAGGACGGTGATCTCGATTTCGAGCTCGTCGACTTCCTTGGGCTCGACCGGCCTGAAGCGGCCGTCGCGCAGCGCCGCCGACTCGGCCATCTCCCAGACTGCTTCGATGAGCGGTTTGAAGGGACGGACATAGCCGACGCAGCCGCGCAGTTCGCCGCGCCGCTTGAGCGTGACAAAGACGCCGCGTTTTTCGCGCAGACGGGGCGTGGCGGCCTCCGGACACGTCACGTGCGCTCCCTTGACCGCGTGCTCCAACGACCGCCGCGCGGTGTTGCGCAACAGTTCGCGTTCGCCGGCGCTTAGCGTCTGATCGGCGTCGATGGTGCGATGATCGGTGATGTCGTGCGTCTCCGGTTCGTCCGCTGACAAGACATACTCCCGTCCCGACCCGCCGTCGCCGCGGTAGAAGACCGCCGAGAGGTAGCCGACGATGTAGCCGCGTTTCTCGCCGGTGACATCCCCCGAATTGGCCTGCGCCAGCACCTTGGCGCTGTCGGCGCCCATGGCGCGCGCGGCGATCATCGCCGCGACGATCGGCCCGCCGCCGCAGGCCTCACAGGCGCCGTCCGCGAAGAGATCATAGAACTTGTCCGGCGCAAAGGCGCGGATTGCTTCGGCGGCGGTGGCGTCCAGACGGCGCGTGGTCGCGTAATCGTGCCCGTGCGCGAGATCGGAGGAGGCGACCACGAGGGTCTTGCCCAACTTCGCGTGCGCGCCGATCAATTCGCCGAGCCGCTTCGCGGTCTGGTATTCCTGATCGCCCATGACGATGGGAACCAGCGAGAATTGCCCGAGGACCACCTGCAGGAACGGCAGATGCACCTCGAGCGCATGCTCATACCCGCCGCCGACCGCCTCGTGGCCAATATCGGATAGCGCGACCAGCGGATCGGTCTCGGTCAACCGGGCGCAGAACTCCAGATCGAGGGGTATTTCACCCAGCGGTGTGCGGTAGGCGCCGCCGGAGTAGACCGAACAGCCGCGGAAGAAAGCGCGATGCGACGGCGAGATCACCACCACGGTGCTGTAGGACAATCCCTGCAGTTGCTTGTAGCCGGCGGCGGCAATCGCGCCGGAGTAATCATACCCCGCATGCGGGCAAACCAGGGCGGCAATCGGTCCGGGGAAAGTCTCGCGTTTGGCCTCGCTGAAATAGTGGGCGATCTTCTGTGTCAGGATCACCGGGTTGTCGGGATAAAAGCCATCCTCGCCGGCCACCCGGAAGTTGCGCACACGTTTCGGATCGGATACGACTCGCATAGTCCTGCCTTCTTCAGTGAACCGGGCAGAGAATATACGCAGAGAATGCCGCCAACGCGAACGGCACCGGGTGGGGCCGCCGACAGGGAGCGCGTCAATAAGCCGCTGTGCCACAACAGATTGCACGTGCCGCTGAAATCGGCATGGGGCTTTCCGATTTCGTCAACTCCACACGACGGATTGCGTATCATTCTGCGAACCGAACCACGTGACATCACGCATCAGGATGACGTGTCCGCCGGCAGGGCGGCGGTTGGTTCGGAACAGCAGATCGACCGGCGGGAACCGCGGAGCGCCATATCCGTTAGGGACTACGCCGGACACAACGGGAGGATGATAGCAGTGAATGGCATGAAAACATTGATGCTTCTGACCGCGCTGACGGTGTTGTTTGTCGCCATCGGCTATCTGCTTGGCGGACAGGGCGGTATGATCATCGCCTTTGGATTCGCGGTGATCATGAACTTCATCTCGTATTGGTTCTCGCACAAGATCGTGCTGTCGATGTACCGGGCGCAGGAGGTGCAGGAGACCGACGCGCCGCGTCTGTACTCGATGGTCCGTCGTCTGGCGACCCAGGCGGGGTTGCCGATGCCGAAGGTGTATATCATTCCCAGCGGTTCGCCGAACGCTTTTGCCACCGGACGCAACCCCTCCAACGGCGTGATCGCCTACACACAGGGCATTCTCGACATGCTCTCCGAGGATGAGCTGGAGGGCGTGACCGCGCACGAGCTGGCGCACATCAAAAACCGCGACATCCTCACGCAGACCATCGCCGCCACGATCGCCGGGGCGATCGGCATGCTGGCCAGCATGGCCAAGTGGGGCGCGATCTTTGGCGGGATGGGCGGACGCGACGACCGTGACAACGGCGGCGGGATCATTGGCCTGCTGGTGATGGCGATTGTCGCGCCGATCGCGGCGATGTTTGTGCAGATGGCGATTTCGCGCACGCGCGAGTATGCCGCCGACGCCACCGGCGCGCAGATTTCCGGCAAACCGCTCTCGCTGGCCAACGCGCTGCGCAAGCTCCACGCCGGCGCCGAGCGCCGTCCGATGGACGCCAACCCGGCCACCGCGCACATGTTCATCGTCAATCCGCTCTCCGGGCGCTCGATGATGAGTCTGTTCTCGACCCATCCGCCGGTCGAGGAACGGATCGCCCGGCTCGAAGCGTTGGTGTACCAGGTCTAATCCCTTTCGACTAATCCATAGCGCAGGAGCCCGGCTTTGCGGGCTCCTGCGTTTTTGCGCGCGGCACAGACGGATATCCGGCGCGCCGGGGCCGCACCGAACCCATGAATGCGCTGGCGAGCAATCGTGCCTCTTACGACATTACCGCCGGTGACCCGTTTATGCTGACCCAGATTGGCGTCGAGGTCCTGCTCATTGCCGTGCTGATCGTGCTCAACGGCTTCTTTGCGGGCGCCGAGGCGGCGTTGATCGCGGTGCGCCGTTCGCGGGTCAACGAGCTGGCGCGCACCCGCGGCGCGGCCGGACGCGCGGTCAAGGCGCTCAAGGAAAAGCCGGAGTCGTTTCTGGCCACGGTGCAGGTGGGGGTGACCGTGGTCGGCACGCTGGCCTCGGTGGTTTCGGGAGCGACCGTGGTCGAGGCGCTCACGCCCCGGATCGCCGCCCTGCCCTGGCTGTTTGCGCAACGCTGGGCGGTGCAGATCGCGATCGCCGTGGTCGTGATCATCATCGCCTTCGCGTCGCTTGTCTTCGGCGAATTGGTGCCCAAGTATCTGGCGCTGGCGCGTCCGGACCGGATCGCGTTGGTGGCGGCGCGTCCGATCACCTGGTTTGCCGCGATCAACAAGCCCCTGGTCGCGATCCTGACCAACGTGTCGCGCTTCATCGCCCGCCTGCTGGGCGTGCATCCCTCCGAACACGAGCAGCCGGTCTCCGATCAGGAGATCCGCATGCTGGCGGTCGAGGGATCGCTGCACGGCACCATCGACGATGTCGAGCGCGAGTTGATCCACCAGGCGCTCGACTTCTCCGACACCACCGCGCGGCAGGTCATGACCCCGCGTCCCGATGTGGTCGGGATCGCCGCCGACGCGGCCATCGAGGATGTGCTGCAGACCATCCGCGAGGAGGGGTATTCGCGCTTTCCGGTCTATGACGGCACGATCGACCGGATCGTCGGCGTGATCTACACCAAGGACGTGATCCACCTGCTGGCGGAAGGCACGCCGGTCATCCTGCGCGACCTCATCCGTCCGGTGATGTTCGTGCCCGATTCGATGCCGATCTCGCAGGTGCTCGCCAAGTTCCAGAAGGGGCGCCGCCACATGGCGGTGGTCCTCGACGAGTTCGGCGGCACGGCCGGGCTGATCACGCTGGAAGATGTGATCGAGGAGATTGTCGGCGACATCCGCGACGAGTACGACGCCGACGAGCAGGCGGAGTTCCGGCTTCTGCCCGACGGCACCGCGCTGGCCGCCGGCGGCATGCCGATCATCGACTTCAACGAGGAATACGGCGTCCACCTGCCCACCGACATCGCCGACACCCTCGCCGGGCTGTTCACCACCACCATCGACCGTCTGCCCCGCAAGGGCGACCACATCGAGATCGCCGGCGTGCGCCTTGATGTCGCCACGCTCAGGGGGCGGCGGATCATCCTGCTGCGCGCACGAAAGTTGTCCCCGTCGCCGGATTGACCGGAGCGGAGGGGCGCCGGCTACACACTCTGCGATTTGCCCAACGGACGTGATCTGACACGGGAGGGCGAGGCCACCGCCGAGCCTGCTTTCAAGCACTGTCGTTGCGACCACAAGTTTGTAGATCAGGGGCGCTGCGCCGCGGACACTTCTACAGGATCGCATTTGCTCGCAGGAGCGGCGCTCCTGACCTGCAGCAGTGTGTGCCCGGAATTATGTCCGTTCGCGGATTACAAGGCGGCGAGCAACTGACGGGCGGCGTCCTGCACGAACGCGACAAACGCGCCCGGGAAAATGCCGAAGTAGAGAACACCCAAGGCCGCGATCGTCAACGCGGTCACCAGACTGCGCGAGACCGGGAAGGGCATGTCGCCCAGATCGGAGGGAAAGTACATCCGGCGGATCACCGTCGCGTAATAGTACAGCGCGATGACCGACGTGAGCAGGCCGACGATCACCAGCCACATGTAACCGGCATTGATGCCGGCGAGGAAGACATAGTACTTGGCCAGGAAGCCCGCGGTTGGGGGAATCCCGGTGAGAGAGATGAGGAAGAGCGTGAAGAAGGCGGCCAGCATCGGCGAACGGCGCGCCAGACCGGAGTAGTCCATGATCTCGTCGGAGCCGGTGCGCTCGGAGAAGGCGATCACGCAGATGAAGGCGCCCATGTTGGTGAACAGATACGCGAGCATGTAATAGGCCATGGCGGTCGCGCCGTAGGCGTCCAGCGCCACCGCGCCGACCATCACATAGCCGATCTGCGCCACCGACGAGTAGGCGAGCATGCGCTTGATGTTGGTCTGCACGATCGCGGTGACGTTGCCGACGATCATCGCCAGCGCCGCCAGCGCGGCGATCGCATGTCCCCAGATCCCCTCGGCCGATTCGAGCCCGACAAAGAAGACGCGCACAAAGGCGGCCAGGGCCGCGGCCTTGGAGGCCACCGACAAATAGGCGGTGATCGGCGTCGGCGCGCCCTCGTACACATCCGGCACCCACATGTGGAACGGCGCCAGCGCCAACTTGAAGCCGAATCCCGCCAGAATGAAGATCAACGCCAGCGTCATCCCGGGCGGGAAGGGGCCATCCATGTACATCCCCCAGACCGCCGTCTTGATCGTCTGCAGATCGGTGCTCTGCGTGAGGCCATAAAGCAGCGCGATGCCATACAGCAGGATCGCCGACGAAATCCCGCCGAGGATTACATACTTCAGACCCGCCTCGCCGGAGCGGCGGTTGGTCTTGTCAAAGGCGGCCAGGGCATAGAGGACGATGGTCGACAGTTCGAGCGAGACATAAAGCGTCAGCAGTTCGGTGGCCGAGACCATCAGCATCATGCCGACGGCGGACATCAGGATGAGGCCGTAGTATTCGCCGCGATGCGCGCGGAGACGGCCCACCGTGCCGATCGAGGAAATGACCGCCAGCAGGACCGCGCCGAGCACAATCTCCTTGAAGACCACCGACATGCGGTCGAAGACAAAGGTCCCGCCAAACGCGGCGCCGTCGGGGGTGATCGCCACCCAGACCGCGGTGGCTAAAACGCCCAGCAGTGTGGCGATGGCAAAGACACCCGACCCGCCCGGCGCCTCATCGCGCTTGCCGGTCGCCCAGGCAAGGATCAACGCGCCCCAGATAAACAAGAAGCACTCGGGCAGGATGACCGCCCAGTCGGCGTAGAAGCTGGCGAAGTCGAAGTTAAGGTTCATCGCTGAGTCGCTGACTTGTCGTGTGTCGGGTTTCCCCTCACCCTACCCCCTCCCCTTGCAGGGGAGAGGGGAAATAGAGCTTCAGTTGCTCCCCGTTTTGTTCATGCGCCGATCACGCGCACAAGGTTTTCGATCGTGGCCTTGATGTAATCCGACAGCAGCGCCGGATAGACGCCCAGCGCGATCATCAGCGCCGCCAGCGGAATCACGCTCCACAGTTCGCGGGCATTGATCTCGGTCAGATGCTCGGTGTGTCCGGCGATCGTGCCCAGGAACATGCGCTGGATCATGCGCAGGAAGTAGGCGGCGGTCAGAAGCACGCCGATCACGCCCAGGGCCACCGTCACGTTGAAATACGGGAAGGCGCCCAGAAAGACCATGAACTCGCTCACAAATCCCGACAGCCCCGGCAACCCGAGCGAGCCGAGGACAAACAGGATCATCACGCCGGAATAGACCGGGACCTTCAGCCACATGCCGCCATAGGCGTCGATGTCGCGCGTGTGGGCGCGGTCGTAAATCACGCCCACCAGGATAAACAGCGCCCCCGTGATCAGCCCGTGGGAGACCATCTGGAACATGCAGCCGGAGATGCCGGCCACCGATCCGACCGCGGCCATGCCCAACAGGCAGTAGCCCATGTGCGAGACTGAAGAGTAGGCGACCAGCTTCTTCAAATCCTTCTGCGCCATGCAGACAAAGGCGCCATAGATGATCCCGGCCACGCCGAGGATCGCCATCGGCCAGGCGAAGTACTTGGTCGCCTCGGGGAACATCGGGAACGATATCCGCAGAAGGCCATAGGTCCCCATCTTCAGCAGCACGCCGGCCAGCAAGACCGAAACCGCCGTCGGGGCCTCGACATGCGCATCGGGCAACCAGGTGTGGAACGGCAGCGTGGGAATCTTGATCGCAAAGGCGATAAAGAAGAAGACGAAGGCGAAAATCTGGAAGCCGTGCGTCATCGCCGGCGCGCGCTGGATGTGCTCGGCGATCGAGAGCGTATGCGGCGTCGAGGTGAAATAGAGCGCCAGGATGGCGACCAGCATGAAGATCGAGCCGAAGAGCGTGTAGAGGAAGAACTTGATGGCCGCGTACTCCTTGCGCGGCCCGCCCCAGATGCCGATCAGAAAGTACATCGGCACCAGCATGATCTCCCAGAACACATAAAAGAGGAAGAAGTCGAGGGCGCAAAAGACGCCGATCATGCCCGCTTCCAAAAGCAGGTAGAAGGCGAAATACTCTTTGACGCGGTTGGTGATGTTAAACGAGACGAGCGCGGCCAGAAAGCACAACAGCGTGGTCAGGACGACCATCGGCACCGAGAGCCCGTCGACGCCGAGGTGGTAGTTGACGTTGAGCGCCGGGATCCAGGCGGCCTTTTCGACAAACTGGAACTCATGCGTGCTGGGGTCGTAGGAGAACAACATCATCAACGACAGCAACAGCGGAATGATGGTGGCGGCCATCGTCACGCCGCGGATGGCGCGGTGATTGTCCTTGGGCAGGAACATGATCACCGCCATGCCGATGAGCGGAATGAAGATCATCCACGAGAGAATGCCCGATATCATGTCGCAACCGTCCTTCGCTATGTCCAGTCTGTCGGGGGCGCGTCCCCCCGGGGGCCGCGCCGTCTTCTTCCTATTGGAGCAGCCAGATAATCACCAGCGCCGCAAAGACGATGAACGCGTAGTTCTGCACCCGCCCGGTCTGCAGATGGCGAATGGTCAGGCCAAAGCCGCGCGTGACAATGCCGGCGCCGTTGACCGCGCCGTCGACGATATAGGTGTCAAACCAGGTGTTGATCCTCGACCAGAGCAAGCCGAGATCGCCCAAGCCGTTGACCAACCCATCGATAATCTTCTGATCGAACACAAACCAGCCGTTGCAGATCTTATAGTAGGGCCGGATGAAGAGCGCGTCGTAGGCCTCGTCGAAGTAATACTTGTTGAACAGCGTGCGATAGAGGCCCTGGAACGAGGCGGCGATCCTGTCCGGATCGATTGAGCGCTTGAAGTACATCAGGTACGCCAGCCCGATGCCGGAGAGCCCGACGAGCGTGGCGATCACCGCGGTCGACAGATGGAACTCGGCGTGGTGCGGCTCGCCGCGAAAGACCACGGCGGCGAAATTGTAATGCAGCCACGGCATCCCGACAAACCCCGAAATCACCGACAGCACCGCCAGGAAGATGAGCGGGCCGGTCATCACGCCCGGCGACTCATGAGCGTGATCGAACTTGTGCTGGTCGCGCGGACGGCCGGTGAAGGTCAGGAAATAGAGACGGAACATGTAGAACGCGGTCATGAAAGCGACCAGGAGCGTGAGCACGGTGAAGACCGGATGCCCGGCGGTGGCCGCCACGATTTCGTCCTTCGACCAGAATCCCGACAGCGGCGGCACACCGGCGATCGCCAACGCCGCAATGAGGAAGGTCCAGGAAGTCTTCTTCATCTTGGCGTGCAGCCCGCCCATTTCCTGAATGTCGTTGGTGTGCACCGCGTGGATGACCGATCCGGCGCCGAGGAACAGCAGCGCCTTGAAGAAGGCGTGGGTCATCAGATGGAACATCGAGGCGGTGAAACCGCCCAGCCCCAGGGCCATGATCATATAGCCCAGTTGCGAGACGGTCGAGTAGGCCAGGACGCGCTTGATGTCGTTTTGCACCAGGCCGATGGTCGCCGCCATAAGCGAGGTGATCATGCCGATCCAGGCGACGGTCATCGCGGCGTCGGGCGCGGCGGCAAAGAGCGTGAGCGAACGCGCCACGAGGTACACGCCGGCCACCACCATGGTGGCGGCATGGATCAACGCCGACACCGGTGTCGGGCCTTCCATCGCGTCGGGGAGCCAGACATGCAATGGCACCTGCGCCGATTTGCCCACCGCGCCGGCAAACAGACAGAGGGCGGCGACGGTCAGGTAGCCGCCGGCCAGGGCGCCCGCCTGCACCGCGTTGTTGACGTCGGCGAAGGTGAACGAGCCGACCGCGTTATAAAGCATCAGCAGGCCGATGATAAAACCGAGGTCGCCCAACCGGGTGGTGATGAACGCCTTCTTGCCGGCGTCGGAGGCCGACTTCTTCTCAAACCAGAAACCGATCAGCAGGTACGACGCCAGTCCGACCAGTTCCCAGGAGACAAACATCAGGAAGAAGTTGTCGGCCAATACCAGGGTGAGCATCGCCATGCCGAACAGCGACAGGAAACCGTAGAAGCGGGCGAACTTCGGGTCGCCGTGCATGTACCCCAGCGAATAGATGTTGACCATCAGCGCGACGGTCGAGACCACGATCAACATCATCGCGGTGAGGCCGTCGATCTGAATGCCGAGCACGATGTGCATCGACGGGCCCAGGTTGAGCCAGTCGAAGGCGAAACGCAGGGTTTGCGGGTTGTTCCAGACCGTGACGGCGATGGCCCACGACCAGACAAAGGCGATCGCCATCGCGCCGATCGACAGCCCGGCCGACAGCATGCGGCTGCGGTGGGTGACCAGCATGATGGCCGCCATCGCAACGAGCGGGAAGACCGGTATGAGCCAGGCGTTCTCTAACATGCGACGCTACTTGGGTGCGATCACCACTTCATGAAATTGATCTTGTCGATATCGATCCCGCGGTGGTGCTGGTAGATGAGCAGGACGATGGCCAGCGCGACGGTGGTTTCGGCGGCGGCGACGGCGATGGTGAAGGCCGCGACCACCTGCCCGGTGACCGTCTCCGGCGTGACATAGCGCCCGAAGGCGACCAGCGCGATGTTGACGGCGTTGAACATCAACTCGACCGCCATCAAAACGCCGATGGCGTTGCGGCGGGTGAGCATCCCGTAGACGCCGATGCAGAAGACCACCGCTGACAACGCGAGAAAATGATGGAGGCCGATGGGTGCCATGAGGTCCGTCCGCGCCTAACGCGCCACCTTCTCCAGATCCGGTTTCTCCGCCGGCGCCGACTCGTCCGACGGTTGATACGGGCCATCCTTCTTGGCGATGACCAGCGCGGCGATCAACGCCGCCAGCAACAGCACCGAGACGATTTCAAAGGGCAGGACGAAGGTGGTCAGAAACAACCGGCCGAGTGTGTGGCCGGCGACGCCGGTCGGGGCGCCGGAACTCACCGGAATCGGCGTGTTCCACAACGAGTAGAGCATGATGACCAAAAGCCCCAGCGAGATCGCCAGCCCGGTCGGGACCTGTTCGTTGACGTGCCGCAGCCGGGCATCGGCGATGCGCGCGGTCAGCATCACGCCGAAGATGAGCAGGATGGCGATGGCGCCCACATAGATGAGCACCTGCGCGGCGGCGAGAAAGGGCGCCTCGAGGAGGACAAAGAGACCGGCCACGCCGAAGAACGCCAGAATCAGATAGATCGCCGAATGGAAGATGTTCTTCGAGCTGACCACCATCAACGACGACACGATGGTCATGAAGGCCAGGCAGAAGAATGTGAGCGTGACGGCGTCCATCGGCTATTTCACCAGCAGGATGATGAATCCCGTGACCAACAGGTTCAGAAACGCCAGCGGCAGCAGGAACTTCCAGGCAAAGCCCATCAGCTGATCGACGCGGAGCCGGGGATAAGTCCAGCGGAACCACATCAGCACGAACACGCCGATCAGGGTCTTGATCATAAACCACATCCACGACGGCAGGAAGGGACCGTTCCAGCCGCCGAAGAACAGCGTCGTCGCGATCGCGGCCACCGTGAACATGTTGAGGAACTCGGCGAGGAAGAACATCGCGAACTTCATTCCCGAATACTCGGTGACGAAGCCGGCGACCAGCTCCGAGTCGGCCTCGGGCAGATCGAACGGGGTCCGGTTGCACTCGGCGGTGGCGGCCACGAGGTAGATCAGAAAGCCGATCGGCTGTCGCCAGATGTACCACTCATAGAACTTCGACTGCTGCGAAACGATCTCGCCCATCGACAGCGTCTGGGTAAACAGGATCACGCCCAAGACCGCCAGCGCCATCGGCACCTCGTAGGAGACCACCTGCGCCGCCGAACGGAACCCGCCCAAAAGCGAGTACTTGTTGTTGGACGACCAGCCGGCCATCAGCAGGCCGATGACGGTGAAGGTGGTGATCGAGAGGATGTAGAGGATGCCGATGTTCAGGTCGGAAATCAACAGCCCCTTGCCGAAAGGGATGGCGACATAAACGGCCAGGGCGGTGACGAAGGTGACCACCGGCGCCCAAAAGTAGATGCCGCGGTCGACGTTGGCCGGGGTGATGTCTTCCTTCTGCAGTAATTTTATCGCGTCGGCGACCGTCTGCAACAACCCATGCGGACCCACCCGCATCGGCCCCAGACGCATCTGGATGTGCGCCGACACTTTCCGTTCCCACCAAACGAGGAAGAGCACGACCAGCGAGACGAAAAGCACCACCGCCAAGGCGGCGATGACCAGCTGCACGGTGGTCACCCACGCCGGACCCAACCCCATAGCGGTCACCGCTGTGGCGATCAGATCACCGATGACCTTGATAAGTTTATCCAGTTCCAGCATGGGTGATACGGCCGCTTAGTACCAGCGCAGCAGTCCCTTGCGCCAAGCGTAAAAGAGCCCGAACATCAAAATCGCGATAAAGACCACCATCTCCATGAAGCCAACCATCCCCAATGGCTGGAAGACCAGCGCCCACGGGAACAGAAAGACCACTTCCACGTCGAAGATGACGAAGATCAGGCAGAAGATGTAGAAGCGGACGTTGAACTGAATCCACGACGGGCCGATGGTGGATTCGCCGCACTCGTAGGTGGACAGCTTGACCGGGTTGGGGGCCGAGGGACGGATCAACCGGGACAACAGGAAGGTGATGAGGACGAACCCCACACCGACCGCGAGGAAAATGGCGACCGCCGCAAACTGCGAAACCATGACCCCATCCACCGTTGAAGGTCCCAATACCGCCGCCCGACGCAACGCACCGGCGCTCGGCATTGAGTCGTTGAGATTACCCAATTCGCCGAAGGCCTGTCAAGCGGAATTGCCCCGCGCGTGTCAGGTTTAATGGCAACGATGTCATGGAGTTGCGTGGCACAAACCGCGCCGCGCCGCGGTTTTGACAGCGACGGCCACCACATATATAGAATGTGGCGCGACATGTCCCCACCGCTTAGACTAAGCGTATGACCACACCTGCCCAATTGCGCTGGCACCTTGTGCCCTATCCGGAATTGCGCCTCGATGATCTCTATGACCTGCTGGAGTTGCGCCAGCGGGTCTTCATCGTCGAACAGAACTGCCCTTACTTGGATGTGGATGGCATCGACCCCAGCAGCTGGCATCTGTTGGGCCGGGATGAGCATGCCACCCTGACCGCCTACAGCCGCATTGTGCCGCCCGGCGTGCGCTACACCGAGCCGGCCATCGGCCGTGTGGTCACCCATCCCAAGGTGCGCGGCACCGGCATGGGGCGGGAACTGATGCGCGAGGCCATCCGGCAGACGGTCAATCTCTTTCCCGGTGAACCGATCCGGATTTCGGCGCAGGTCTATTTGGTCCGTTTCTATAGCGAGTTCGGCTTCGAGCCGGTCGGCGATCCGTTCGACGAAGACGGTATCCCGCACGTGGAAATGGTCCGGCCGCCGACCCCGGCCGCGGTGTGACAGGTCCTCCGGCGATGCGATCCCGCCTGCGACGGGAGATCGAGGAGCATCCGCTCCGGCTGCTTTTGGCCATCGGGTTGCTCCTGCGTCTGGTGGCCGCCGTCCTGGCGCGCGGCTACATGGCCACCGACGATCATAATCAGGTGATCGAACTGGCGGCCGCATGGCTGCGCGGCGAGAACGATTACCTCTCAGGCGACCGACAGTTCTACCGTTCGCTGCTCTATCCCGGGCTCAACTATCTGCAGATCGCCGGCTGCCATCTGGTCGGCATCACTCACCCCGACAGCGTCATGCTGGTCAATCGACTGCTGCATGCGTTGTTCTCGCTGTGGACCATCGCGCTCACCTATCGGCTGGGACTGCGGCTGGCCGACAAGAGGGTGGCGTTCACCGCGGGGTTGATGGTGGCCGCGCACGCGGTCATGCCCTATGTCGCGGTGCGCAACCTCATCGAGGCGGTCGCGATTCCATTCCTGCTCTGGGGATTGGATGAGACCGTCGCCGCGGTGCAGGAGGCCCGTTTCGCCCCGCGACACTGGCTCTGGGCCGGTCTGGCGTTCGGTCTGGCGTTTCTGATTCGCTGGCAGGTGGCCAGCGCCGCCGCCGGCGTCGGGGTCTACTTGATCGTGCGTCGGCAATGGCGAGGGCTTTTCATCCTCACGGGCGCGGCGATCGTCCCGTTGCTTGCGGAGGGTTGGTGGGACTGGCAGACCCATGGGGTCTTTCTCGGCTCGCTGTGGCGCTACATCGAACACAACGCCATCCACGCCTATGACTATGTCGTCGGTCCCTGGTACCGCTACCTGCTGTTGGTGCTGGGGATCTTCATTCCGCCGTTCTCGCTGCTGTGTCTTTATGCTGGCGTCCGCTACTGGCGGCGGCTGGGGATTCTGGCCTGGGCAACGCTCCCGTTCTTTGTCGTGCACTCCCTGGTGCCCGGCAAGCAGGAGCGATTCCTGCTGCCGATCTTCCCCGAGCTGGCGCTGATGTTTGTAATCGCGCTCTGGCACTGGGAGCGTGAGCACAGCCCGGCCTGGGCCCGTTGGATCAACCACGGCTGGCGATGGTTCTGGGCGGTGAACACGGTGCTGCTGGTCGGGGCGCTGACGCACTACGGCCAGCGCGGTAAGATCGAGCCGCTGATCGGCGCCTACGAGCAAGGCGATGCCACGGGTGTCATCGTGGATGTCAGCGAGCGGGGCCGTCGGACCGACCTACCGCTTTTCTATCTCGACGGCGGGGGCGTGCGGGAGATGCCCGCCGTTGTCCAGGCGGTGAACATCGACCAAGTCGACAGTCTGTTGACGGCGTCCGAGCAGTGGAGCTATGTGATCTATTTCGGCCGTTCCTCCCAAGGCGACGCGCGGTTGACCCAGCGTTACGGTGTCCCATTGACGATTGTTCGGCACACCGGCCCGACCCTGGTCGAACGCGCGTTACTCTGGCTCAATCCGAAATACACCCACTCGCGCGAATCGTGGCTCTGCCGGATCACCGGCCGGCGAAAACAAGATTCCTCACTCCGCCAGGGAGCGGCGGAGTGAGGAATCACGGATGGGTGTGCGTTGTTGCGGCGTACGCGCTACTGCTGCGGCTGCGGCACGATGCGTAGGTAGGGCCGCGGCGCTTTCCACCCCTGCGGGTAGATCGTGCGCGCCTCGTCGTCAGAGACCGACCCGGCGATGATCACATCGTCGCCCGGCTGCCAGTTGACCGGCGTGGAGACCTTGTGCTTGGCGGTCAATTGCAGCGAGTCGAGCACACGCAACACTTCGTCGAAATTGCGTCCGGTGGTCATCGGATAGGCAATCAGCAGCTTGATCTTCTTATCCGGGCCGATGACGAACACGTTGCGGACCGTCTGGTTGTCGGCGGCGGTGCGTCCCACGCACGACCCCTCCAGATCTGCCGGCAACATGCCGTACAGCTTGGAGACGGTCAGGTCGCTGTCGCCGATCATCGGGTAGTTCGGGGCATGGCCCTGCGTCTCGGCGATGTCGCGCGCCCACTTGGCGTGGTCGTCGACGCGGTCGACACTCAGTCCGATGATCTTGGTGTTGCGTTTGTCGAACTCCGGTTTGAGCTTGGCCATGTAGCCCAACTCCGTGGTGCAAACCGGCGTGAAGTCCTTCGGATGCGAAAACAGGACCGCCCAGGAATTGCCGATCCACTCATGGAACCGGATCCGTCCTTCGGTGGTCTCGGCTTCGAAATCGGGGGCGACATCGCCGATGCGCAATGTCTGCGTGCCATACGTGGCGGCGCCAAATGCTCCAGGCATAGTTTCTCCTTACTTCATGAGACAGTTAGAAGTCAGTCTACAACGACACAGTCTGCCTGAACCCTGCAGGGGCAATATATACAATTTTTGTCAAAATTGGATTCGTCAGTCGCCGGCCAGCCCGGCGGCGGCGCCTGTCACGGATGTCGTTGGCCGGCAACACATTGCCGTGCGCGGTCGGGGATGGCGACCGGTCGGTGAATCCGGATGTACCCTGTCGACTTTTGACACCGCGGACGCAAACTGGCTTGTGCCTTTCTTGTCGCGACGCGCAGTATTACGGGCTCAACCCCGGGAGGATGCGATGCGACACCTTGTGCCTTTCACCCTGACAGCCATGATCCTGAGTCGTGCGATGCTTCCCGCGACGGCGGCGGCGCAATCGAGCGATTGGAAACTCTCCGCCCAACTGCGCCCGCGGATGGAATTCCGTCATGGCTACCGTACGTTGCTGTCCGAACAGGCCGGCGGCGTCATCTTCTTCTCGCAACGCGCGCGGGTGGGAGTGCTTTACAATGGCGATCCGAAGATCAAGGCCTTCCTCCAACTGCAGGATGTGCGCACCTGGGGAGATGAGACCAGCACCTCCGCCGACGCCACCGCCGACAAGTTCGACCTGCATCAGGGCTATCTCGATTGGCTGCCGAACGCGCAGTGGACGCTGCGCATCGGTCGTCAGGAGATCCAGTATGATGAGGACCGTCTGCTGGGCAACGGCAACTGGAATCAACCAGGCCGCGCGCACAATGCGATCCGTCTGATGTGGCGCAAAGGGGCCCGCTCGGCGCATCTGGCCTGGGCGCACCACGAAAAGGGCGAGCCGACAGTCTGGAGCGCGTACCCTGGTGATCAAAACTACCAGGACCTGCTGTTTGGCCGTGTGGAGCAGACATGGCAGGATGGCGGCGGCAACATCCTGATCATATTCGATTCCTACGACCGAGCCGCGTTGCCCGACGCGGATCGATACCGCGTCAACGGCCTGCCGCCGAACCGCTGGACCGGCGGTCTCTATGTCAAGCAACGTCTGCTCGGGCTCGACTGGCGTGGTGAAGGATACTACCAGACCGGCAAGTATGAGATCGGACCCTCGGTGGATGTCCCGACCGGATCCCGCCACGACATCGACGCATTCATGTTCGGCGCGAGCGTCGGACGCGACCTGGGCGCGGTCCGCGTGACCGGCTGGTACGACCATATCTCCGGCGACGACCAGCGGCACGATGACCGCTTCGCGGCGTTTAACCCGCTCTATGGCACCTTCCACCGCTTCTACGGCTGGGCCGACTATTTCATCAGCATTCCGGGCGACACGCGCGGGCTGGGTCTGCAGGATCTGGCGCTGAAGTTGACCATGGATGCGCCGCGGTCCGCGAGCGCGCAGATCGATCTGCACTACTTCTGGTTGGCCCGACGCGGTGAATTTGAGAGCGCGAAACTCGGCTTTGAGGCCGACGCGATGGTGTCGATCCCCCTGCGCCACGCGCTCAACGTCCAATGCGGCTACTCGCTGGTGCTGCCGTCAGAGACGCTCAAGGAACTCAAATCAACCGTGACCGCCGACGACGCCGGGCACTGGCTGTGGACGATGCTCGATTTCAATATTCCGTGACGGCAATGGTGGTGTCGCCGCGGACCAGCGCGGACACCTGCGCGGTGTCGATCGGCGCGCGCGCGTCATAGGAGCGCGCGCGGATGATCCGATCGGCGTCGATGACCAACCGCATCGGATAATCGACCACCTGGTAAGCGGTGGCGTAGACGTCGCCGGTGTCGCTGTACACCGGGAAGGCGAGCCCCAGTTTGTCGCGGTAGGCGGCGATGCGTTCCAGCGACGCGGCCGCGATGCCGAAGACCGGCGGCGGATCGCTCCAGCCCCGCAAGGCCTCGTTCCATTGCAGGGCCATGACGCTGCACGGCGGGCAACCCAACTCCATGAAGATCACCACACCGCCCCCGGCCAACAGGTCCGAGGTTGGACGCACGCTGCTGTCGGCGCGCATGACCGGCACGTCGGGGAATTCCTCGCCTTCCGCCATCAGTGGATTGGGCGTGTAAGACTCATAGACCGGCGTCGGCGTCTGGAATTTCTCGCGCATGCCCAGGCCGAGATAAAGACCGCTGCCGGCGGCGGCGACCACCGCCAGCACGAGCAGGATGTTGAGCAGGTAACGATTCATCGCAAAGCCAAAAGGTTCGGCGGGAACG